>MUGK01000067.1 GCA_002007425.1 Chromatiales bacterium USCg_Taylor
CCTCCCATCATGAACAGCTACCCGCTCCTAGTTCAGGCTCATCTTGTGTTAGAAATAAGCCCCACCTTCAGGCTCATCTAGCATTGGAAGAGACTGCGGGTTGCGCAGGGAAGTTTGCGCATGTTAGATTGGCACCGAACTCAATCTCCAATAACCGCCCGCCTCTTCAAGCCGGCGGCGGTTAAAAAACAATTTAGAATTCTTGTCTATTCTCGGCGGAGGACCCACCACGATGGCCGGACGTAGTTTCTTGTTTATCCCTGGACCGACCAATGTCCCGGAGCGGATCCTGAATGCCATGCATATCTCGCAAGAAGACATGCGGGCGTTCGACTTCCCAAATTTCACGCTCCCGCTCTTCCGGGATCTCAAGAAGATCTTTAAAACCAAGGACGGTCAGGTGTTTATTTTCCCGGCCTCGGGCACCGGTGGATGGGAGGCCGCGATCACCAATACCTTGTCCCCCGGTGACAAGGTGCTGGCCTCGGGCTTTGGCCATTTCAGTAATCTCTTCATCGATCTCTGCCAGCGGCAAAAGATGGATGTACAGGCGCTCGAGGTCGATTGGGGCGAAGGCGTGCCGGTGGAGAAATACGCCGACATTCTCAAGAAGGACAAAAACTACAAGATCAAGGCGGTGCTCGCCACCCATAACGAGACCGCGACCGGTGTCACCAGCGACGTGGCCGCCGTGCGCAAGGCGCTGGATGAGGCGAAGCACCCGGCCCTGCTCATCGTCGATGGGGTCAGTTCGATTGCGAGCTTCGATTTCCGCATGGACGAATGGGGCGTGGACGTGGCTATTTCCGGATCTCAGAAGGGCTTCATGTTGCCGACCGGCCTGGCCATCCTCTGTTTCAGCGAGAAAGCCTTGAAGGCGAGGCTCAGCGCCAAGTGCCCGCGCTGTTTCTTCGACATCGAGGACATGATCAAGGCCAACGCCAACGGCTTCTTCCCCTACACGCCGGCGATGATCATGTTGCGCGGCCTGCGGGCGTCCGTGGACATGCTGCTCGAAGAAGGCTTGAACAAAGTGTTCGCACGCCATCATCGCATGGCCGAGGCGGTGCGCCGGGCGGTCGCGGCGTGGGGTCTCAAGCTGGTGGCGAAGGAACCCAAGTGGCATTCCGATACCGTGAGCGCCATCTACGTGCCCGCGGGGTTCGACGGCAACGAAGTGGTCCGCCACGCGAACCGGCGATTCAACCTGGCGCTGAGCGTGAGTCTCGCCAAGATTGCGGGTAAGGCGTTCCGCATCGGTCATCTGGGCGATCTCAACGAGCTCATGGTCCTCACGCCGATCACCGGCGCCGAGATGGCAATGAAGGACCTTGGGATCCCGATCCAGCTCGGCAGCGGGGTCGCGGCGGCCCAGGAGTACTTGCGCAAGACCGCCAAGGACATCAAGAGCCTGAAGCCGATGAAGTAGTACCCGGTTTCTGATTCCCGGTAATATCTTAGGACACGAGGGCAAGGGGATAATATGAGTCACACGCGATATGAACCCGCGCGCCAGCGCGTGCAGCGCAGCGAGCTTGCGGTACCGGGCTCGAACCCGGGCATGATCGAGAAGGCGGCCCAAAGCGAGGCGGACTTTGTTTTTCTCGATGTCGAGGACGCGGTCGCGCCCGATGATAAGGAGCGGGCGCGAAAAAATATCATTGCCGCGCTCAACGATATCGACTGGAGCGGTAAGACCATTTCGGTACGCATCAACGGTATCGACACCCATTACATGTACCGTGATGTCGTTGATATCGTCGAGCAGGCTGGACACAAGCTCGATACGATCCTGATCCCCAAGGCCGGCGTACCGGCGGACATCTACATGGTGGACGCGATGGTCACGCAGATCGAGATCGCCAAAGGAATCAAGCACCGCATCGGCCTCGAGGCGCTGATCGAGACGGCGCTCGGCATGGCCAATGTCGAGGCCATCGCGGCGTGCTGCCGGCGGCTTGAGGCCTTGCACTTCGGGGTGGCGGATTACGCGGCCAGTTGCCGCGCGCGTACCGTCAACATCGGGGGACTGAATCCCGATTATCCGGGCGATCAATGGCACGCGGCCTTGTCGCGTATGGTGGTCGCCTGCCGGGCTTATGGGCTGCGGGCGATCGATGGCCCCTTCGGGGATTTCAACGATCCCGAAGGGTACAGGCTCGGGGCGCGGCGCGCCGCGGCGCTCGGCTATGAAGGCAAGTGGGCGATCCATCCGAGTCAGATCGCACTTGCTAATGAGGTGATGTCACCGCCCGCGAAGGAGGTCACGCGCGCCAAGCGCATCTTGGTAGCCTTGAAGGAAGCGGCGAAGGCGGGTAAGGGCGCCGCGGAGCTCGATGGCAGGATGATCGACGCCGCCTCCGCGCGCATGGCGGAGAACATCGTCAATATCGACAAGGCTATCCAAGCCCGCCAGCGGGCTAAACCCACGGCCAAGGCGAAGAAGAAGTAGCGAGGTTCCGATGGACATTCATGAATATCAAGCGAAAGAGATCCTGAAGGACTTTGGGGTCGCGATCCCCGCCGGAGGGCTAGCCTACAGCCCCGAGCAGGCCGTCTACCGCGCGAAAGAAATCGGCGGTGAGAAATGGGTGGTCAAAGCCCAGATCCACTCCGGGGCGCGCGGCAAGGCAGGCGGCATCAAGGTCTGCTCCAATGACCATGACATCTGGGAGGTCGCGGACGATCTGCTCGGCAAGCGCCTGGTGACCCACCAGACCGGTCCGCGCGGGAAAGTGGTCCATCGCTTATACATCGAGGCGGCGACCGGCATCGAACGCGAGATTTATCTCGGTTTCGTGCTCGACCGCCAGTCGGAGCGCGTGATGGTCGTGGCCTCCGGCGAAGGCGGCATGGAAATCGAAGAGATCGCGGTCAAGAGACCGCAGTCGATCCTGCGCCAATCGGTGGAGCCCGCGGTCGGTATGCAGGACTTTCAATGCCGGGAGATCGCGTTCGGGCTGGGGCTGCCCGCGGCGATAATTAGCCAGGCGGTGACGACCATTCAAGGCTGCTATCGCGCGTTTCGGGATCTCGACGCCACGATGGCGGAGATCAATCCCTTGGTGGTGACGAAGGATGGGCGCCTGCTCGCGCTCGATGCCAAGATGGCCTTCGACGACAGCGCGCTGTTCCGGCACGCCAGTGTCTCCGAGTTACGCGACAAATCGCAAGAAGATCCTCGCGAGATGGCGGCCGCGGACCGGGGCTTGAGCTACGTTGGGCTCGATGGAAACATCGGCTGCATCATCAACGGGGCGGGCCTCGCGATGGCGACCATGGACATGATCAAGCACGCCGGGGGCGAGCCCGCGAATTTCCTGGACATCGGCGGCGGCGCCTCGCCCGAGCGGACCGCCAAGGCCTTCAATCTGGTGCTTTCCGATGACAAGGTGCAGGCGATCCTCGTCAATATTTTCGCCGGCATCAATCGCTGTGACTGGGTCGCCGAGGGCGTGGTCCAGGCGGTCAAGAAGACCGAATTGAAGATCCCGCTCGTGGTGCGCCTATCCGGCACCAATGTCGAGGCGGGGCGCAAGATATTGAAAGACAGCGGCCTGCCGATCATCATGGCGGAGACCTTAGCGGATGCGGCCGACAAAGCAGTCGCCTCCTGGAAGCAAGCAATCGGGAAGGCGTAAATCGGGAGAGTGACATGAGCATTTTGATCGACGACAAAACACCGGTCATCGTCCAGGGATTCACCGGCCAGATCGGGACGTTCCATGCCAAGGAAATGATGGAATACGGCACTAACGTGGTCGGGGGTGTCACGCCCGGCAAGGGGGGCGCTACGCACCTCGGCCGGCCGGTCTTCAACACGGTCAAGGAAGCGGTGGACGCGACGGGAGCCCAAGCGAGTATCATTTTCGTGCCGGCGCCCTTCGCCGCCGATTCGATCATGGAGGCGGCCGATGCGGGGATCCGGTATTGCGTCGCGATCACCGATGGGATCCCGGCCCAGGACATGATCCGGGTGAAGCGTTACATGCTCCGCTACAAGGCAGAAAAAAGTATGCGACTGACCGGGCCGAACTGCGCCGGGACGATTAGCCCGGGCAAGGCGATGATGGGGATCATGCCGGGGCATATCTATATAAAAGGCGCTGTGGGGATCGTGGGACGTTCGGGAACGCTCGGTTACGAGGCGGCCTCGCAGATGAAGGCCTTGGGGATCGGTGTCACCACCAGCGTCGGAATCGGCGGTGATCCCATCAACGGCAGTTCCTTCAAGGACATCTTGGAGCTCTTCCAGGACGACCCGGAGACCAAGGCCATCATGATGATCGGTGAGATCGGGGGTCCGCAAGAAGCCGAGGCCGCCCATTTCGTGAAGGAGAATATGAAGAAGCCCGTGGTCGGCTATATCGCGGGGCTAACCGCTCCCAAGGGCCGCCGCATGGGGCACGCCGGCGCCATCATCTCGGCCTTCGGCGAGAGCGCCGCCGAGAAGGTCGAGATCCTCCAGGAATGCGGCGTGACCGTCGCCCCGAGTCCGGCCGAGCTCGGTACAACGATGGCGCAGGTGCTCAAGAAGGTGAGCTAGGGGTTTGACATGAGAAAACCAAAAGTCATCGTGACGCGTCGCTGGCCGGCGGAGGTGGAGGCGCGGCTCCAGGACCTTTACGACGTCCAATTGAATGCCGGCGACAGGCCCATGACGGGCGCCGAGTTACAGGAAGCGCTACGCGGCGCGGACGCGCTCCTGCCGACGGTGTCGGATAAGATCACGGCCGAGGTGCTAAGCGCCGAGCCGCTCAGAACCAAGATCCTCGGTAACTTCGGCGTGGGTTTTAACCATATCGATATCGCGGCCGCCAAGGGGCTGGATCTGGTGGTGACGAATACGCCGGACGTGCTGACGGACTGTACCGCCGATCTCGCGATGACACTGCTCCTCATGATCGCGCGCCGGGCCGGGGAGGGCGAGCGCCACGTGCGCACGAAAGCGTGGACCGGCTGGCGGCCGACGCACATGATCGGCACCAAGATCACCGGGAAGACACTCGGCTTGGTCGGTTTCGGGCGCATCGCCCGGGCGGTCGCCACCCGCGCGCATCACGGCTTCGGGATGAAGATCCTTTTCCATGATCCTTACCCGCCGCCCAAGGAGGCCGCGGAGTCGGTGAAGGCCCAAGCGTGCGCTACCGTTGAGGAAGTCCTCGAGCAGGCGGATTTCGTGTCGATCCACTGCCCGGGCGGACAGGAGACACGGCACCTCATCAATGCCGGGCGCTTGAAACGGATGAAAGCCACGGCGATCTTGATCAACACCGCCCGCGGTGATGTCGTCGACGAACAGGCGTTGGCCGCGGGACTTAAAAGCGGGACCATCGCCGGGGCCGGTCTCGACGTATACGAAAGCGAACCGCGTGTCACCGAAGAATTGCTCACCATGGAAAACGTCGTCCTGTTCCCGCACCTCGGGAGCGCGACTCGCGAGACCCGGGTCGCCATGGGGATGCGGGTGCTGGAAAACCTCGAGGCCTTCTTCGCCGGGGAGCCACCGCGTGACCGCGTGGCGTGAGCGAGAAACTCCGCCAAACACGCAAGCGAAATAAGATCGGAGAGGGGGCTGGGGCCGCCTACGCCCAAGAGCTCCTCGATCTTCTTTTCGATCTCTTGTGCGAGGTCGTGCGCACGCGCCACCTGGAGGTGGAAGCCGTGTTGCGAGGGCGCGCGACGCTCTCGCATAGTACGCCCGAGCTTCTGCTGCGAACGCTACAGGCCTGGGGGATCTGGTTCCAACTCGTCACGCTCGTGGAACAGAACGCTACGATGCGCCGCTTGCGTCAGATGGAAGCCGAGCGCGGGGCGGAGCATGTTCCGGGTACGTTCGCGTTCGTTCTCGCGGAGGCAGAACGCGCCGGGATCGCGCCGGGTGTCATTCAGACGGTCTTGGAGCGGGCGCGTATTCAGCCCGTGCTCACCGCCCATCCCACGGAGGCGAAACGCGTCACTGTGCTTGAGATCCATCGGCGGATTTATCTCTTGCTGGTGGAGTTGGAAACGCCGCGCTGGACCCCTCGGGAGCGCGAGAATCGGATCGGAAAGCTGCGCAACGAAATCGAGCTCCTGTGGTTGACCGGCGAGCTGCGGCTCGAAAAGCCCACCGTGGCCCAAGAGGTCGCATGGGGACTGCACTTTTTCGATGAGGTATTGTTCGAGCGCGTGCCGGAGCTGATGGAGAAACTGGAACGGGCGCTCGATCAGCACTACCGAGGCGCGGGCTTGAGGCTCCCGGCGTTTCTTAAATTCGGATCGTGGATCGGGGGCGACCGCGACGGCAATCCCTTCGTCACCAACGAAGTGACCCGCGACACTTTGCTCAGCAACCGCCGGGCAAGTCTCCACCGCTACCGGAGCCGCTTGAGTCATCTGGCGCGGGTCCTGAGCATCGCCGCTCATGCCGTCCCGGTTCCGCGTTATTTCGAAGCCGCCTTGAAGACGATGTTAGCGCAGTTTGAGGACCAAGCGGTGATCACGCGCCGCAACCCGGGCGAGGTGTTCCGGCAATTCGCCGCCTGCATGCTGCGTAAGCTCGAAGCCACGCTGGCGGCGCCCGCCATCGGGACCGGCTATCCCCGTTACGTCAGCGCGGACGATCTCATCGACGATCTCAAAACCATGGAACGCGCGCTCGTGGACGCTCATTGCGAGAGCTTGGCGACGAGCCTCGTGCGTCCGCTCAGGCGGGAGGTTGAGGTGTTCCGGTTCCGGACGGTGCGCTTGGATCTACGCGAGAATTCGACCGTGACGACCAAGGAGCTGTCGGCGCTGTGGCAACCTCGGCACGGCGGCGCCGAGCCGCCCGAGATCGGATCGGCGCCCTGGAATCAGTGGCTTCACGATGAGCTAGCCCGGCCGCTCGGCGATCCGGCCCGACTCGATGGCCTCGATGAACAAGCCGTAGCGACGCTCGGCATGCTGCGCATGGTGCCGTTGCTGCGGCGGGAAGTGGATCGCGATGCGTTCGGTCATGTGATCTTAAGCATGACGCGCTCGGTGGCGGATATCCTGGGCGTCTATCTGCTTGCGAAATACGCCGGATTGTTTGCCGATCCCGAGGGCGTGGAGAACTGCACGCTGCCCATTGTGCCCTTGTTCGAGACCATCGAGGATCTCAAGCGCGCGCCGGGGATCATGAAAGAACTGCTGGCAACGCCGGTGGTACGGCGCTCGGTCCGGGCGCAGGGCGGGGTGCAAGAGGTGATGATCGGGTATTCCGATTCCAACAAGGACGGCGGTTTTTTTACCTCCAACTGGGAGCTGAGCCGGGCCCAATCGCGCCTTACCCGTGTCGGCGCCGAGGCGGGGATCGCGATCTCGTTCTTTCATGGCCGCGGGGGTTCGGTGAGCCGGGGGGGTATCCCGACCGGGCATGCTATCGCGGCGCAACCGCCCGGCTCTATCGACGGACGCATGCGGATGACTGAACAGGGTGAGGTGGTTTCCTTCAAGTACGCGAACCGCGGCACGGCCTTATATCAAATGGAGCTGCTCGCATCGAGCGTGCTGGAACATACGCTCAAATCCGAGCACGAGCGGGAGCTGCAACCCGACGCCGAGGCGGATGAAGCCATGGAGGCCCTGTCGGGGGCGGCTTACGCCGCCTACCGGCGCCTGGCCGAGCATCCAGGACTCGTGGATTACTACCACGCTGCAAGCCCCGTCGATGAGTTGGTGCTCTTGAACATCGGCTCGCGTCCCGCGCGGCGCTTCGGCGCTAAGACCTTGAATGAGCTGCGCGCCATTCCGTGGGTATTCGCCTGGACGCAGAATCGCCATATGATCCCCGGATGGTACGGGGTCGGAAGCGGCATCAAGAATTTTATCGAGGTGCGCGGCGCCGAAGGCCAAGCGCTGTTAAAGCGCATGTTCCACCACGCGCGGCTGTTCCGGCTCATCATCGATGAGGTTGAAAAGACCCTCCCGCAAGTGAACTTAACCATCGCCCGTGAATACGCCGAACTTGTTCCGAGAGCGGAGGTGCGCGAGGAGATCTATGGCATGGTCAAGGAGGAGTACGAGCGCACTGTCGCGATGGTACATCGCGTGAGCGGCGCGCGGGATCTCTGTGTCCGCTTCCCCCGCTTTCGCCGACGGCTCGCGCGAAGGCTAGCGATCATCGACCAAGTCGGCCACGAACAAGTGCGCTTGATTCAGCAGTTCCGCGGCGCCAAGAAATCCGAGAGAGAGCGCCGCCGGGAGCTCGTGCCCTTACTCCTGTCGATCAACTGCATCGCCTTGGGCCTCGGCTGGACGGGTTAGATGGCGAGGCCAAGCGCGAAGCGGAAATTCTTTTGTCCGCGACCGTTATGAAAAGCTACCGTAAAGAACTCTGGTTCAATATTCTGACTCGGGTCGGATTTATGAACCTCACGCCGGACGTGGAGCAGTGCGTCGTGGAAAGTCGCGTCCAAGAGGGATTGGTTCTCGTCAACGCGATGCATATCACCGCGAGTGTGTTTATCAACGACGATGAACGTGGCTTGCATCATGACTACCAAGCCTGGCTAGAGAAGCTTGCACCACATGCGCCGGTCAATCAGTATCGCCATAACGACACGGGTGAAGACAACGCCGATGCGCACATGAAGCGGGAAATCATGGGTCGCGAGGTTGTGGTAGCGATAACGAGCGGCCGGCTCGATCTGGGTCCCTGGGAACAGATATTTTATGAGGAGTTCGATGGTCGCCGCAAGAAGCGCGTGCTGGTGAAAATCATCGGCGAATAGCTGCACAACCTGTTCGCAAACATGCAGACTCATTACAGCACATCACCCAGCCCGGGGCGCCGTCGCGAGCGGGGCGGCTCATGAACCACTGGTCGGGGTCTGTGTGATCCAGGCCGAGGATCGGCGTTTTCACCAGCATGCGGGCGTGGATTGGGCCATCGCCAGCCCCGCGCCGGCGCTTCGCCACCGTCAGGGCGTTGGCTGCGCAGCCCTGCGCTACAGCGTGCACCGAATTCGGCGAGCCGATGCTACAATCACCGGCGTGGCACCCATCATCTCCGTCTCCAATCTTTCCAAAACCTATGCCTCCGGATTCCAGGCTCTGAAGAGCATCAACCTGGACATTCGCCGCGCCGAGATTTTCGCCCTGCTCGGTCCAAACGGCGCCGGCAAGACGACACTGATCAGCATCATCTGCGGCATCGTGAATCCAAGCGAGGGCGCGGTCTCGGTCGATGGTCACGACATTGTCGCCGCGTACCGAACGGTCCGCTCGATGATCGGTCTGGTTCCTCAGGAACTGACGACGGACGCGTTCGAGACCGTTTGGGCGACCGTCACATTCAGCCGGGGATTGTTTGGCAAGCCGGCGAACCCCGGCTACATCGAGAAGGTGCTCAAGGATCTGTCCTTGTGGGACAAGAAAGACAGCAAGGTTATGACCCTGTCCGGCGGGATGAAGCGCCGGCTCTTGATTGCGAAGGCCCTCTCGCACGAGCCGCAGATTCTGTTCCTTGATGAGCCAACGGCCGGCGTCGATGTCGAGCTGCGCAAGGACATGTGGCAGGTCGTGCGAACGCTCCGCGCGTCCGGCGTGACAATCATCTTGACCACCCACTATATCGAAGAAGCCGAAGAGATGGCTGATCGGATCGGGGTGATCGCAAAGGGTGAGATCATCCTGGTCGAACGGAAAGACGAGCTGATGCGCAAGCTCGGCAAAAAGCAGCTCGTGCTCCAGCTGCACAACCGGCTCACTGGCATTCCTCCGAATCTCGCGGTCTATGGCCTGGAAGTCAATGCAGACGGCAGCGAGCTGATGTATACCTACGATACGCGGGCCGAGCGCACCGGCATCAGCGCGCTCTTAAAGGACCTGAGCACGGCAGGGATCGTATTCACCGACCTCAACACGACGCAGAGCTCGCTTGAGGACATCTTCGTCGATCTGGTGAGAAAATCAAAATGAACTTTCGGGCGGTCCGAGCGATCTACTTGTTCGAGATGGCGCGCACTTGGCGCACCTTGATGCAAAGCATCGTCTCTCCGGTGATTTCGACTTCACTGTATTTCGTGGTTTTCGGAGCCGCCATTGGCTCGCGCATCGCCGAGATCGACGGGGTGAGTTATGGGGCATTTATCGTACCAGGACTGATCATGCTTTCGCTGCTAACGCAGAGCATCGCCAATGCCTCATTCGGGATCTACTTCCCCCGGTTTACGGGCACGATCTACGAGCTTCTGTCGGCACCCGTCTCCCCTTTCGAGATTATACTTGGCTATGTCGGCGCAGCAGCCACCAAGTCCGTTGTTTTGGGTTTGATCATACTGGCAACCGCGGGTTTGTTTGTGCCCCTGCGCATCGCTCATCCCGTATGGATGCTCAGCTTCCTCGTGTTGACGGCGGTCACGTTCAGCCTCCTTGGGTTCATCATCGGCATTTGGGCCGATGGCTTTGAGAAGCTGCAGGTCGTGCCCTTGCTTGTCATCATCCCGCTGACCTTCCTCGGCGGTACCTTCTACTCCGTGAACATGCTGCCCCCGTTTTGGCAGACCGTAACGATGGTTAATCCTGTCGTCTATTTGATCAGCGGTTTCCGCTGGAGCTTCTACGAGATCGCCGACGTGAGCGTCGGTGTAAGCGTGACAGTAACGCTCGGGTTCCTTGCCCTATGTCTAGGCGCCGTGTGGTGGATCTTCAATACCGGATACCGGCTTAAGACGTGAGCCCCTTTGTTGTGCGGATTTTTCGGACTCGGATCCGCTGCTCATCGCATTGCGCTTGCCTTCTTGCAGGACATGATGCGTGTAGAATGAGCACCGTGACGTACAGTTGCGCATTCTGCGGCGAGGACAACGACGTTTTGGTGGACCCGAGCGGGGGAAGCCGCCAGACCTTCACCGAGGACTGCGCGGTCTGCTGCCGGCCCAACCTCATCACGCTCGCCTTCGGGGATGACGGCACCGTGCGCCTCGACGCGGTTCAAGAGTATGAAGCGTGAGCAGGCCGGAAAGTGACCGTCGAACAAGACCGCTGAGCTCGCGAATGGATTCTTCTGGTTCTTGCACACGGGTCAGGACCGCTGCCAGGCAGCGAGGACAGAACGAACTTGAATCTCGACCTGCCGGCGGGCTTCGTGCCGATCACAACCTTCTGCGAGCAGCTTGTCGTAGGAAGTCTTGTGGTGGCGGACATGTGCGATGACAGCAGTCCAAACCCGTTTGTTCGTTCGCAGAGGTCACTTACGCTCGCGCCATCGCCACCAGGGCTTGGCGTACTTCCATAGGGCTTTGCACCGGCGAGGGAAACTCGAAGCGGACGATGCGCGCACCCAAGCGTAGGTGAAAGCCCTCCGCGTCTATCCCGGTCATCACCGGCGTGACGGCCTCGGGCAGGGCAACGCCGGCATTAAGGCAATAGCGCTGCATCGCCTCGGTGTGGTCCTCATTCATGTGCCGGAGCATACCGAGTTCTTCCTCGTCGGTGAAGGGGTTGGGGAGGAGCAGTTGTTCCGGTTCCAGCCAGTGGATATCGCCGAAGCCGCCGATGTAACGGGCGCGCACCGGTTCGAGGCGATGGAAGTCGAAGTCGTGGGTCTTGTGGTAGTCGCGCGACTGCGGGAAATAGCAGTAGTAGCGCTCGAGCGTGTCTTCGTCCTCGGGCGGGATGCGGGCCGCGTCGGCGAGCAGGGTCAGACGCCCGGCGGTCTGGATGTCGTCGACGCCGCGCTCGATGGCAATGAGCGACACCTTGGGATCGGCAAGGATGTTCTTGGTATGCTGGGCGATGCGGCTGATGAGGATGATGGGGCGCCCCTGCCGATCGAGGCAGTAGGGGACGACCGAGCCGAAGGGATAACCGCTAACCGCCACGGAAAGCGTAGACAAGACTCCTTGATAGTCACGCAGCAGTAGTTG
>MUGK01000068.1 GCA_002007425.1 Chromatiales bacterium USCg_Taylor
ACCTACTACGCTCGGGATCTCGCGTTCCGGCGGTACTCGGAAGCCTCATGTATTTCAATATACACTCCGGTTGCTCGCCCCATCCTTGGGACTCGCCCCTTCGGGGCTTGCGCTCCGTTTCGCTCCCGGCGAAACGGTCCTGCGCTCCGGCGGAAAGCCAGGGCTAGGGATTGGCCCTGTTTGGCGCGCCGAGGATGCAACGCGACCTCCCTTCGCTCGCGACGGTTCTTTCACAAACTCTGAGCGCGCGTATGTCAAACCAAGATAGTACCGATCAATCCGCGCAGCGGCGCGCCAAGCTAGCGCAACTGCGGGCAGAGGGGGATCCCTATCCCAACGACTTCAAACGCGACGCGCTCGCGGCCGATCTGCAGCGGCGCTTCGGGGATCGAGACCAGGCGGCGCTCGAGGCGGCGCCGACGACGGTCACGATCGCCGGCCGCATGATGACCCGGCGCGTCATGGGCAAGGCCGCCTTCGTCCACCTCCAGGACATGAGCGGGCGCATACAACTGTATCTGCGCCGTGAGGAGCTTGGGGAAGGCTGTTACGAGGCCTTCAAAGACTGGGACATCGGTGATGTCATCGGGGCCGCGGGGAGCTTGTTTAAGACCAAGACCGGGGAGTTGTCGGTCGCGGTGCAAAGCGTGCGCCTGCTCGCGAAGAGCTTGCATCCCTTGCCGGAGAAATTTCACGGGCTCAGCGATGTCGAGACCCGTTACCGCCAGCGCTATCTCGATCTCATCATGAATGAGGCGAGCCGGCGGGTCTTCGAGCGGCGTTCGGCGATTATCGATTTTATTCGTGATTACTTGAAAGGCCGTGGTTACGTCGAGGTCGAGACGCCGATGATGCAATTGCTTCCGGGCGGGGCGGCGGCGCGGCCCTTCGTCACCCACCACCACGCGCTCGATATGGAGCTCTATCTGCGCATTGCCCCGGAGCTGTTCCTCAAGCGCTTGGTGGTCGGCGGTCTGGAAAAGGTGTTCGAGATCAACCGTAATTTCCGCAACGAAGGGCTCTCGACCCGCCACAACCCGGAATTCACCATGCTCGAGTTCTACGAGGCATACGCGGACTATGGGGATCTTATGGATCGCACCGAAGATCTCATCCGCAAGCTCGCGCTAGCGGTCCTCGGGAACACGACGCTCTTGTATCAAGACGAGGAGTTCGATTTGTCGCGGCGGTTCACGCGCATGACTCTCAAAGAAGCGATCATGCATTTTAATCCTGGGCTCGCCGCCGAAACCCTGGAGCGTTTGGATCCTTTGAGCGCCTATGCCAAGCAGCTCGGGATCGCCATCGAAGCGGGTTTCGGGCTCGGTAAAATCCAGCTTGAGATTTTCGAGAAGACCGTCGAAGAGAAGCTGCGCGCACCTTGCTTCATCACCGCCTATCCGACGGAGGTGTCCCCGCTCGCGCGCCGTAACGCGGAGGACCCCTCGGTCACGGATCGGTTCGAGTTTTTTATCGCCGGGCAGGAGATCGCGAACGGATTCTCGGAGCTCAACGATCCCGAGGATCAAGCCGAACGTTTCCGGCGCCAGGCCGAAGAAAAGGAAGCCGGTCACGAGGAGGCGATGCACTACGATGCCGACTATGTCTTGGCGCTTGAGTATGGGTTGCCGCCGACGGCCGGCGAAGGCATCGGGATCGACCGGCTGGTGATGCTATTGACTGATTCTCGGTCTATCCGCGATGTGCTCTTGTTCCCGCACATGCGGCCGCGAACGGCCGAGGGAACGACTTTGTCACAAATTAATGCGGAACCAGGCTGAGCTTGGGCATTGCGCCTAATCGGAGAAAGACGTGAAAGAAGCAGACCGTAAGAAGAGAAATGACACTCGTCTTCTGGAGCTTTACCCGCCTTTTCGCGCACGTCTCCAGAAGGTCATCGTTGCGCTTGAGTCCACGGGGATCCGCCCGCGCATTCAAGATGCATGGCGGTCTCCCGCCGACCAAGAGAAGCCTTCAGGAGTGGGCATTCGAAACTCTTGTTTGGCTTCCATAATGTCACAGCGGCCGACGGCACTCCGGAAGCCCTTGCGGTTGATATGCTTAATGACGATTCGCCTTTGAGCCCGAGCAAGGGTTACCTCTTGCAGCTCGCTGTTGCTGCGGAGGCAGCCGGGCTCATTACCGGCATACGTTGGGGTGTGCCCAAGAAGCTTATCGGTGCCATCGATGCCGCGATCGCTTTGCAAGATTGGGATGCCAACGTCAAGGTCGGCTGGGACCCGACGCATATCCAACCAACCGACATTACGGTTGCCCAGGCCAAAGCTGGTAAACGACCGGGATAGGTGGCGAAAATGGGCGCTGGACCGGCGCACCTCTATCGTCGCACCGAATGAACTTGGCCGCTTAGGCGCAGCGTGGTTTTAATGAAAGTCTTATTCTTGACAAATGATCCTATGAATGCCCCTGCCTTCCTCGGTGTGCGACACACGGTGCAGCGTTGCATTAGGCAACTTGGCCTTCTTTCAAGACGTAGCCAATCACCTTCCGGCACATTATCGTGGTCTGTCTCTTAATACTTCTTTGCGCGGGTTTGCCTGCTCCAGGGGAAGCATTTCCGCAAGTAGGGTTTCGGGTGCAATGTCCTGTTCGTTTGGCCACGTTACTGCGCCAAACAAGATGCTAACCTGATTGAAGTAATGCACATTTCTGAGTTCACGGAAGACGCCTCGATCGAGATAGGGCTTCAGATCAAATATACCCTTGCGCCCATCCTCGATTTCCACGTAGATTCGGTAGTTGGGTAAGGGTTTGACAGTCTTGACATCCCAATACATGGCAACCTCACAGGGGGGCAATCTTGTAGGGGGATTCACCACCGACAGCCAACTCCCAATCGGCCATCAGCTCATCGTGGTGAAGCTCTACCCATGCCTGCACCAGCCGCAATTGCTTACGGGGCAACTCTCCTGCCAGTATCTCACCATCTGCAATGCCGATGGAAGCTTCAAATTCGGCATACTTCGCATGAATGTGCGGCAGGTTGTGATGCTGATTGTCGATGAGACACATGCGGATAATGATCCCATAAAACATCGAGATGATGGGCATCGTCATGGCTCTGTAAAAATCGTGGTCTGTCCTACCCTATACTGTCTCGTCAGGAAGACCCGGTGGGGACTGCAGGTCTCTCCACAGTTCCTCTGCGCTGCCCGTTCGGAATGCGGCATGTCGGCGAAGAGCCTTTTCCAGCGCAAAGTTCAGAGGAGGCGACAATTGCAGCGCCATCTCCCGAGGGCGGCCAGCGAGAATCTCGTCTCGAGTGAATCGGAGTTCCTTGCTGTGCGCAAGCTGTAGAAAACAGGAGGCCGAGGTGGTAGATGTCGATTCGGTGGTCGAGTGGACCGTACTCCGCAGGATCGAGAGCCTCTGGGGGGCGAATCCATTCGGCCATGGTATTGGCCGCGTCCAGTTCGCCGAATACCTTGCTGACACCCAAGTCTCCGAGCTTGAAGTGAATTTCGTCTCGCGCAAACGCCGCGAAGACGTTGTTGAGGTGAATGTCCTGATGGGCATAATGGTTCACATGGAGATACTGGACTGCCTGCAAGAGACAACGGGCGATTGGCATGATCCAGAGCTATTGAACTTGTCGAGGGTGAAGAGCCGAGTGAGCGGGCAATAGCAGCGTTCCGTGATTATGTAGAAGGTGTCACGGTACTCAAAGGCGTCGTACACATAGGTGATGTGGGGGTGCCGCAATAGCAAGAGGCGTTGGACCTCGGCCATCGTGGCCGCCCGGACCTCTTCGTACGAGCGCACTGGCTTCATCACCTTGACCGCCAGGTCATTGCGCCATCCATCCATGCACGCAAAGACGAGCCCGAAGGAACCCTCACCGATGCTCTCGCCCATGGTATAGGTCGTTCCCGTCGCGAGACTCGTGATTACTTCGCCCGAACTCGGAGGAACGACGCTCTTAACAGGCGGCGCAACAGGAGAGAGCTGGCCGGTACTCATCGCTATGCCTTTGTGCCAGCCTAACTATTGATTAGTTGATTTCCGGATATCATCCTGTGCATTGATATCACAGCGCTTGTCTCGTGACAATAAAGCCTTGTTTTGACCAGCATCTTCCAGTTGGAAATTTGGAGAACACCCCTGTTGCTGGCACGAGGCCCGTTACTCACTCCGTGGGCGCGGCGCTGGCCACACCCCCGGTTCGCCCCTTTATTGTTGGGCTATTCCCACCTACGCTTTAAGGAACCCCGGCCGTGCGTTGCTTCCTGCGGATCGTTACAGGTAACGCTCGGAGAGCAGCGCATAGATCGCGTTCCACATGCGCACTCCATCCATCACATCCGGTGCCACGTCGACGTGCACCAGGCCGCGGGGGAGGAAGATCTGACTCTGTCCCGCGGGGAGCGCCGCGGCCAAGGCCACGCTCTCGACGTAGGGAATCATCGGATCGTCGAGGCCGTGGACGAGAATGAATCGGGTCTCGATTCCCGAGAGATCGCGTGCGGCGAGGTTAAGTCGCTCGACATCCCGTCGCAACGCCGGAGGAAACCGGCTCAGCAGGTGCGCGCTGCGCGCGGGGTTCCGGTTCGCTATGAAATCGTAGACTTGCCGGCCCTCGGTACTGAGAGCGGCCAGGAGATCATTGACCTCCGCCTCGGGATTGACTAGTTTCCGCCGGGCCAGCGTGCCGAGGAGATAGCGTTCACGGGCGTTTTCGAGACGCGAGGCGTTACTGAGCGCATAGACCCATTTCCCGTATTCATGCGGCGTATTCTTTAACGAAAGGCCATGGGCGTCATAGTGCCCGGTCGTGAAATAGGTCAGTACGCGCGGCAGATCGAAATAGCCGCCGACGGAAATCAGAAAACGCACCCGCCGCGACAAGGAGGAGTCGAGCAAGGCCAAGAGCGCGGGTCCGACGGCGACACTCGTCGTCAGGATGCCCGCACGGCCCGCGGGCGCCAGCTCGTTCCGGGAGCGCAGATAGGTGACGGCGTCGGCCACGTCGCGGGCGGTGTCGGGTAGCAGCTTTAGCTCGCGCAAGGCGACGATGTCGGGTACCAACACCGCGAAACGCGCGCGTGCCAGGGTCATCGCAAAGCGGATGACGCGCGCATCCTCCTTGCCCTCGGCGGCCGCACCGGGGACGAAAACGATCCCCGCGAGCACCGGATCGCCCGTGCGGTAAAGATCTGCCCGATAGTGGCGTTCCTCAACCGCGAAGGTAAGGGGCGTGCGCCGTGCGGCAGGACGGATGTCGATCGCCCCCGCGGGTGCGCGCTGAACGAGATCGAGGAGCGTCAGCAAGGCCTCGTAACCCTGGCAGAGGTTACGCGCGTAGACCACGGCCAATGCGACGGCCGATCCCAGGAGAATCCCGAGAACCCAGCGGCGCGCTGAGAGCTTGTGAATAAACCTGCTGCGCGTCACGATAGCTGCGTTGCGCGGGTGCTCATGATCTCGCTTTGGTCACTGATGGGATAATATAAAGCATCACCATTAAGACCGGGCGATTATGAGCTTTGCGACCGCCGATCTCCACGATCAGCACGAACACAGGGTCCTGGTGCTGACGCCCATGTTGTCCGACTATGGGGGCAAGCGGCGGTTTTCCGGCCCGATCGCGACCGTCAAGGTCTTCGAGGATAATAGCCTGGTACGCGCGGCGCTCGAGGAGCCTGGCGCCGGCAAGGTGCTGGTCGTCGATGGCGGCGGATCGCTCCGCTGCGCGCTGCTCGGCGATAAGCTGGCGGAGCTGGCAAGCCGGAACGGCTGGGCTGGGCTCGTGGTCTATGGGTGCATACGCGATGCCGCGGCCATCGCTACGATCCCGATCGGGCTCAAGGCGGTGAACACCAATCCGCGCAAGAGCGTCAAGCAGGGCGCGGGGGATCGGGACATCCCGGTGCGGTTCGCGGGGGTCACCTTTACGCCGGGCTGGTTTCTATATGCCGACGAAGACGGCGTCTTGATCTCGGAACAATCCCTGGCGTGATCTATGAAATTTAAAGTCGCCTGTATCCAGAACTGCGCCGACGACGATCTGGCCGAAAACATCACGCTGGCGACGGAGCTTGTGCGCGCGGCGCGCCAGGCGGGTGCCGATCTCATCTGCTTGCCGGAGAATTTTTCCTTGATCCAAGTTAACGATGCCCGCTTGCTGGCGCAAGCCCATACGGAAGAATCGCACCCCGCGATCCCGCACTTCAAGGATTTGGCGCGCGCCCTCGGCGCCTGGATCTTGATGGGTTCCTTGGCGATCAAGCACGCCTCAGGGAAGATCAACAACCGCTCGTATTTGCTCGATGATAGCGGGCGCGTTATCGCCTCATACAATAAGCTCCATCTCTTTGATGTAAATCTTAAGGTCGGAGAAAGCTACCGGGAATCCGCCACCGTCGAGCCGGGGGATCGGGCCGTGGTGGCAGCCACGCCGTGGGGCGGGATCGGACTGTCGGTGTGTTACGATTTGCGTTTCGCGCACCTCTACCGGGCGCTTGCCCAGGCAGGGGCACAGTATCTCTCGATTCCTGCGGCCTTTACGCGCACGACCGGGCAGGCGCACTGGCACGTGCTGCAACGGGCCCGCGCTATCGAGACCGGGAGTTATGTCTTCGCACCGGGTCAGTGCGGTATCCGGCGCAGCGGCCGGGCCACCTACGGGCATTCGTTGATCGTGGACCCCTGGGGGCGGATACTAGCCGACGGTGGTGATGAATCTGGATTTGTCATTGCCGAGGTTGACTCCGCGAGGGTCGAGGAGGCTAGGCGGATGATCCCGGCGTTGCAGCATGACCGTGGCTTTACCGGTCCCGAAGCGGATGCGCTTTAAGCGCTCAGTGCATCATTAAGCAGAGGTTAAGCAGTTCTCGGTAAACTTGCCTTGGTGATGGATACAGGTTGGCCAGCCCGCCAACGCACGCTATGTTGAAAGTTCATTTCCCGCGCTCGCGCTGCGGGGACCTGGCACGCGCCATGAGCGCGGTGTTGCTCGCTTGCCTGATCGCCCTGCCTCAGGCGGCGAGCGCGGATCACGAGGAACGCAATCGGGAGCGCTTCCGTGGCGGTGGCGAGCGATCCCGGATCGACCCGGACCGGGCGGCGTCCATCGCCCGCCAAAAGTCCGGGGGGCGGGTGCTCGGGGTGCAGCCGGGGCGCAATCGCCACAGTGTCAAGGTGCTGTCTCCCGATGGCCGTGTGTACAAGATCGAAGTCGATCCGCGCACCGGCGACGTACGCTAAGAGTTTGTGAAAAAACCGTCGCGAGCGAAGGGAGGTCGTGTTCCGCCGGAGCGCAGGAACCGCAGTGTATGTTGAAATACATGAGGATTCCGAGCACCGCCGGAACGCGAGATCCCGAGCGCAGTAGGTTTTTTCACAAACTCTAAGCGCTGCTATCAAGTTCTTCCCATGCGACTGCTCTTAGTCGAAGACGAGCGGATCTTGAGCGATCAGGTGGCGGGGCGGCTGCGCGTCGAGGGCTACGCCGTCGATATCGCGCGCGATGGTCAAGAAGCGTTGTATATGGGCGGCGAGTTTCCCATCGATGCCGCGCTCGTTGACCTCGGTCTCCCGAAGCTACCCGGTATCGATGTGATCCGGCGCTGGCGGGCCGCCGGCCGCACGTTTCCCATCTTGATACTTACGGCGCGCGGGCGCTGGCAAGAAAAGGTGGAAGGCCTCGATACGGGGGCCGACGACTATCTGGTTAAGCCGTTCCAATTCGAAGAGCTGCTCGCGCGCTTTGCAGGCCCTGATCCGCCGCTCCAAGGGGTGGGCTACGCCGTTTCTGGAATGCGGACCGGTCGCATTGAACACGGCGAGTCAATCCGTACAGGTTAACGGCACGGCCGTCGAGCTCACGGCCTTCGAATATAAAGTCCTGGAGTACCTGATGTTGCGCGCGGGAGAGGTGATCTCCAAGTCCGAGCTTAGCGATCACATCTACGAGGAGGAGTCAGACCGCGACAGCAACGTGCTCGAGGTGCTGGTCGCACGGTTGCGGCGGAAGCTCGACCCCGACCGGGTGCTGCAGCCCATCGAGACACTGCGCGGCCGCGGTTACAGATTCAACCTTGAACCGAGCGGGCGGACTCTCGCTTAATACCCGGCTCCTGATTGCCGCGAGCGTCGTGCTCGCGGCCTTCCTGGGACTTACCGGACTGACCTTGGACGGGGCTTTTCGGGAGAGCGCGCTGGCCGCCACCCGCGAGCAACTGAAGGTTCAGATCTACTCCCTGCTTGCCGCCGCCGAGCTCGATGACAGCGAGAAATTGGCTGTTCCCAAGCGGCTTCCGGAGGTACGCCTCGACACCCCGGGTTCGGGCTTGTATGCCCAGGTGAATGACGCCGCGGGGGATGTCGTCTGGCGTTCCCGCTCCATGCTCGGGTTGAGCCTGCCTTTCGCGGCCATCTACCGCACCGGGGAGCCAGCGTTCCATGAACTGGCGAGCTCGGAGGGAGCGCGCTTCTTTGCGCTGGGTCTCGGCGTGGTCTGGGAAGCCAGTCCGCGGAAGCGTTTCGGCTATACGTTCTACGTTGCCGAGAGCACCGAGCCGTTCAATGCGCTGGTGGGCGGTTTTCGGCGCAGTCTCTGGGCTTGGTTGCTCGCGGCCGCGCTCGTGCTCCTCGGCGTGCAAGGTTTCATCTGGCGTTGGGGGCTCGCGCCGCTGCGCCGGGTCGCCTTGGAGGTAGCGGAGATCGAGGCCGGGCGCAGGGACGAGCTCAGCTCCGCCTACCCGAAAGAGCTGCGACTTCTAACGGAGAGCTTAAATACCTTCTTGAGGAATCGCAGCGCTCACCTTGATCGCTACCGCAACGCATTGTCCGATCTGGCCCATAGTCTAAAGACGCCGCTCGCGGTCATTCGGGGCGCCGTGGAGAAACGCGAGAGGGGGGAAGGATTTCAGGAGACGCTGGAAGAACAAATCGAGAGAATCGATAAGGCCGTGGACTACCAGCTTCAGCGCGCCGCGGCCTCGGGACGGACGCTGTTCGCGGTGCCCGTGGCTGTCGCACCGCTGGTGCACAAGCTCCAGCAGTCATTTGCCAAGGTCTACGCCGGAAAGGCGCTGCGTTTCAATTTCTCTATGGATTCCAGGACCGTGTTCCATGGGGATGAAAGCGATCTCCTGGAGGTGCTCGGAAATCTCCTGGACAACGCCTGTAAGTGGGCGCAGCGGGAAGTGGCGCTGCGTGTCACGGTAAACGGCGAGCGGCCGGGATTGCTGCTGGAAGTAGAGGATGACGGACCGGGGATCCCTGAGAATCTTTACAAACTCATCAGCCAGCGCGGGATGCGCGGCGACCAGAACGTCGCTGGTCACGGCATCGGGCTCGCCGTGGTGCGAGAGATCGTGGAGCAGGTCTACGGAGGCACGCTGGAGTTCGGTCGTACAGAACGCGGCGGGGCGCTGGTGCGTGTGCGACTGTAGATCCGCTCGGCGGTTGGGAATAAATCTGCTGTGATCGCGTGCTCGTTCGCTCTGTTCACGCGGCTGCCCATTCTCCGGAAAGCAGCGCCGCCTGTTCCAGCACCGTCTGAGTCGCCTTCTCCTGCTTGTCGGGTGGATAACCGTACTTGCGCAGGATGCGCTTGACGAGCACGCGGAGCTGAGCGCGCACGTTCTCGCGGAGGGTCCAGTCGATCGTCGCGTTCTTGCGGACTGTCTCGACCAGCTCCCGCGCGATAGCCCGGAGCGTCTCGTCGCCCAGCACCTTCACCGCGCTGTCGTTCGTCTCCAGCGCGTCGTAGAATGCCAGCTCGTCTTCCGAAAGCCCGAGCGCTTCGCCGCGCGCGTTCGCTTCGCGCATGTCCTTCGCGAGGTGGATCAGCTCCTCGATGACCTGGGCCGCCTCAATGGCGCGGTTCTGGTAGCGGCGGATCGTCTGCTCGAGCATCTCGGCGAACGAGCGCGCCTGCACGACGTTCTTACGTCGTCGCAACCGCAGCTCCCCTTGAAGGAGTTTCTTCAGCATCTCGACGGCGAGATTCTTCTGCGGCATCCCGCGCACCTCGCCGAGGAACTCGTCGGAGAGAATCGAGATGTCGGGCTTCTGAAGGCCCGCCGCGGCGAAGATGTCGATGACGCCCTCCGGTGCGACGGCTCGCGAGGTGATCTGGCGCACCGCGTGGTCGAGCTCTCCCTCGGGCCGCGCGTCGCCGGGCGCGCGTTTGGCGAGCACGGCCTGCACCGCCTGGAAGAACGCGACGTCGTCGCGGATGCGCAGCGCCTCGGCGTGGGGCACAGCCAGCGCGAACGCCTGCGACAGCTCGCGCACAGCGCGCACGCAGCGCTCCTTGCCGTTCTCCTGTCGAAGAATGTGCTCCTGGGCAGGCGGCAAAAGGCCGAGCCGCTTCTGCGGCGTCCCGGTCGTCCATTTGCTCCAGTCGAAGCCGTGGAAGAGGCCGCAGCAGACCTCGTACTTCTCAAGCATCACTGCGACGGCTTCATCTTGATCGATCGCCGTCCGGCCGGTGCCGCCGCTCTCGGTGTAGGTCGCGAGCGCCGCTTTTAATTCCTGCGCGAGCCCCAGGTAGTCCACCACCAACCCACCTGGCTTGTCCTTGAACACCCGGTTGACTCGCGCGATAGCCTGCATCAGCCCATGGCCGCGCATCGGCTTGTCGAGATACATCGTGTGCAGGCTCGGCGCGTCGAAGCCGGTGAGCCACATGTCGCGCACGAGCACTAGGCGCATTGGATCGGCCGCATCTCGAAAGCGGTGGGCTAGCGCCTCCCGCCTTGCTTTGTTCCTGATGTGCGGCTGCCAGTCCGCCGCGTCGGAGGCAGATCCAGTCATCACCACCTTAATCGCGCCCCGCTCGTCGTCTTCGCTCGCCCACTGTGGCCGCAGCTTCACGATCTCGCGGTAGAATTCCACGCAGATGCGCCGGCTCATGCAGACGACCATCGCCTTGCCGTCCATGGCCTCGAGCCGCTTCTCGAAGTGCTCCACGATGTCGCACGCGACGATCGCCAGGCGCTTCTCGGCGCCGACCACGGCCTCGAGCTGCGCCCACTTGGTCTTGAGCTTCTCCTTACGTTCGACCTCCTCACCCTCGGTGGCCTCCTCGAAGTCCGGGTCGATCTTCGGTCGCTCGGAATCAAGAAGCGCGAGCTTGGCCAGCCGGCTCTCGTAGTAGATCGGCACCGTGGCACCGTCTTCCACGGCGCGCTGGATGTCGTAGACGCTGATGTAGTCGCCGAAGACCGCGCGTGTGTTGGCGTCCTGTAGCTCGATCGGCGTGCCGGTGAAGCCGATGAACGAGGCGTGCGGCAGCGCGTCGCGCATGTGGCGCGCGTAGCCGTCGATGAAGTCGTACTGGCTGCGGTGCGCCTCGTCGGCGATCACCACGATGTTGCGGTGCTCGGAAAGCGCCGCCATTCGTCTCCCTCTCCCACAGGGAGTGTATAGTCCGGAGAGATAGGTAACACATGTTCACGGACATGGGTAACACCTTTATGCTGCATGATGGTTATCCAAAAGGAGAGCTGTCATGCCCTGGCAAGAGGTATCGACCATGTCGTTGCGACACGAGTTTGTGATGTTGGCGAGGCAAGCGGAAACGAATGTAGCGGAGCTGTGCCGACGCTTCGGGGTCAGCCGCAAGACCGGGTACAAGTGGCTCAGGCGCCACGCCCAGGCGGGGGCGGAGGGTCTGAGCGATGGCTCGCGTCGGCCGCGGCATTCGCCAAGCGAACGCCCTCGGAGGTGGAGGCGGCGGTGCTCTATGTGCGTGCACAGCATCCTTGGGGAGGACGCAAGATCCGTCGACGGCTTGAGGTGCTCGGGCAGGAGCAGGTGCCCGCGGCCTCCACCATCAG
>MUGK01000069.1 GCA_002007425.1 Chromatiales bacterium USCg_Taylor
TCAGGGAACAGCGAAGGTTCTTTGCTCATGGTGCTAAGATCGCATATTCATGATCAATTGGCGATCCCCCTGCAAAACAATTTTTTCACAGCCTCTGAGTGGCGATCCCGGAGGATCCCGATGCGGCTTGATCTCCAGAGTCATCCCGGCGCTTATGCCATCCGCTCCTATCGGCGGGGCGCCATCGTGGTCAACGAGGAGACCCTGACGCAAAGCTTCATCATCACGCCCACTCAACTTCTCCGCGACTGGCCGCCCCAACGCTTCGATGAGGTGCTGCTCGAGCACTTCGCGGATATTACCCAGCTCAAGCCAGAAATCGTCCTCTTCGGAACCGGCACGCGGTTGCGGTTTCCACCCGCGGACATCGCCGCCGGTCTATTAAGCGCGGGCATCGGCTTTGAAGTGATGGATACGGCGGCCGCTTGCCGCAGCTACGTTATCTTGTTATCCGAAGATCGCAACGTGGCCGCCGCGCTCCTGATGATCGAGTAGTTAGTGGTCACAAGGACACGGATGTTCGCGCCCCTCGCCCCCGATGAGGGCGTGCAACCGGCTTGAGCGCGAGATCGTCAGATGCTATCATTGCAATCACTGTCGCTCTCGACTCGTACAGGAGATTCGTCATGGCCAATCTTATCGTCCGCAACGTCGATGCAGACATCGTCCAAGCGCTCAAGGCGCGCGCCGGTCGGCACGGTACCAGCGCTGAAGCCGAGCATCGCCGTATCCTCGCGCAGGCTTTGCTCCGGCCGCGTCGAAGAACGTTCGCGGAAGTGCTGGTTCGCATGCCCGGCGTGGGCGAGGACGCTGACTTCGAGCGAATTGATGCAAGCTTCCGCGACCATGTACCTCGTTGACACCAACGTCATCAGCGAAGCTCGAAAAGGCCGCAAGGCCAACCCCGGTGTAAACCGATTCTTCAAGGACACGGCAGCGGCCGGCACACCGCTCTTCATCAGCGTCATCACTGTGGGTGAAATCCGGCGCGGTATCGAATTGATGCGCCACCGTGGCGACCTGCCTCAGATGAGGCGGCTGGAAACCTGGCTGGAGAAACTGCTCGCCGACTTCGGCGAGCAGGTGCTGGAGTTCGGTCGGGAAGAGGCACAGATCTGGGGACGCCTGTGCGTGCCCCACCCCGAAAACGCCATCGATAAGCAGATCGCTGCCATCGCACTCACGCGCGACCTTACCCTGGTCACACGCAACACCAGCCACTTCTCACGATTGGGACCCGTGATCGTCAATCCGTTTGACCCAGCCTGACATACGTTGCCCTGCCCGTCGTAACGGCAGAATCCCGGACGAAACATGAGAGGAACTGGAGGTCGCCACGAAGTCCGCAGGTCACCAATTGGGTAAGGCTTGCGCTTGGGACTATGCGGGCAAGCTCTGCATCGATGTTCTTGATGTCCAGCTTGCCGACAGCGTCGCTTAAAGCGTGTTGCAGATACAAGCCGCGAATCTGTTCAAGGGCGAAAGCAAAGTCGATTTGTAACTGGGGAACGGGTATCGAGATGGGCGCGCTACGCGACCCGCACGATGTGCGCAAATAGCGCCCCCAATCTCTCAGCGGCGAGCCTCACATATTCCGGATCTACCTTAGCTTGTTTCAATCCCGCCTCCTCCGATCTGCTTCTTGCGCATATTCTATCCGGTACGTCGCCAGGTATCAGCTCTTGGGCAGTTATGCTTCTGTCACTTTTGGGTTAAGGCCATACTGATTCTCGCCAGGTACACTGTCTTGCACCATGAAGACTAGAAGCACAATAGCCCCGACGAGGGCACAAGACCGATTAAAAGCCACCATCCGCTTTTTCCACTATCGTGGAGCCTGCGTACTGAAACTGCGATACCAGGGATCAAGATAGCTAAGGTATAAAGACCACTTAACAACCCAAGACCCGCTTCCGGACTGAAAGACCCGGTCACAACATCGATGATGCCGAGTAATATGCTGATAAGAATATTGAACAAGACGAAGTACCAGTACTCTTTGCGCCGTGCGCGCCCTCCAAACACTGCGTACTTTTTCAAGACATCAAGATACCAGTTCATCGATTTCTCCTTTTTGTCCATATCCCCGTCGCTTTACTCGGACGAAGACTGGAATCAGCTCGTGGCTCGTAGCCTCGGTTGAGCGCTGTTTGCGAAATCCGGGAATTGCGGCTCGAAGATCCCCGGGTTACGGCGCGAACGGCGCGCCTAACCAGGCTACGATTTCTCGCGATTAAGCGACAACGGTTCGTACCTGGGACGGGAGCTTGTTTAGGATTAGCTGTTGAAGCTGGACCTTTCTGCTCGCGTTGTCGATGTCAATGCCAACAAGATTTCCGTTGGCATCGTAGTCCACCACAACCCCTTCGGAAATTTCTCGGCTCTCGACACTCGGCTGTTCGGAGAGGTCTATATACAAGGAGTCGGTGTCGGCATAGTAATTCAGTTTCATACCTTGAAACCTCGGTCTGGGAACGCATTGTGGATAGTGACCTTATCTTCCAACGTGACGACCCGCAAGTAGCGGCCACCAAGCTCAGGGCAGGCAGCCCAGAATCTCTATCGGTTGTGTTCCTGGAGTTCCGAACGAACTGGCTCCTCAACAACTCGAATGCACCATTCCTTCTTGAGATATGAACGCTTCCGACAAAACCTCTTTCTCGAAGTATTCGGTAAACCGATAAGCCGTCATGTTTAATAGGATACCGCAATGGCCTAGGGGATCCGCGCGGAGTCATCGATCATGTCTTCCGTTCGGCGGATCGCCTTTCGTGCATCCGCCCTTCCATTTTACGCGCATTGCTTCATTCTACTCCGCGTTACCCGCCCGCGGAGTCGCCCGGACGCATTCGCACCAGCATGAAATTGATGTCGTTCTCGGCTAAGCGAGAGCGGGTGCTTTGGAGTTTCTTGAGGTCTTTGAACGGGCCGACCCGTACCCGGAACCACACATCCGTACCGCTGATCGTCACCCGCTGGATGTCGGCGGAGATCCCGATCAGCGCCAGCCTGGCCTTCATCTTGTCGGCTTCCTGAAAGCGCTGGAAGGACCCGACCTGGATTAAATAGGGCGTATCCGCTGACGCTTGCGGCGGTTTGGATTGCGGCGCGGGCGAGGGCGGGGCGTCCACTTCCCAATCCGGAACCTTGACCTCCATTTCCGGAAGAATCGTGTAGAAATCGAATTTTGGTTTGCTCGCCGGACTTTGCGGCGCGGATTCGGCGCCTTGTTTAATGTCCTGCCGCGCGTCCTTAATATTGCTGAGCGATTGCAGATAGACGAGAAACGCCACGACCAGCCCCAGGGCCAAGCCGGTGAGAAATGAAAGCCAGCCCCGTTGCCGGTCTCTGTTACTACTGCGCGGCTGACGCGACATCACATCGACTCCGGAGCCGACACCCCGAGGATCGCAAGGCCGTTGCGGATGACCTGCTGGGTTGCCGCGATAAGGTTTAAGCGCGCGTTACGTAGGGACTCGTCCTCGACGAGGAACATGTGCGCGCTGTAATAGCCGTGGAACGCGTTCGCCAGCTCCCGCAGGTACTGAGCCAGTTGATGCGGCTCACGCTCCCGCGCCGCCGCTTCAATGATCTCCGGATAACGTGATATGGCGCCGATCAAACCCTGCTCGTGCGCTTCCGTTAAAACCGCTACCGCGTTCTCGCCACGCTTCCGGTCCCACGCCCATCCTTGCTCGGCCAGCTGCCGGAAGACGCTCGCAATGCGCGCGTGAGCATACTGGATATAATACACAGGGTTATCGGCCGACTGTGACTTGGCGAGATCGAGATCGAACTCAAGATGCTGCTCGCAACGCCGTGTCACGTAAAAGAAACGCGCCGCGTCCCGGCCGACCTCATCGACTAGCTCCCGCAGCGTGACGAACTCGCCCGAGCGGGTTGACATCTGCACGCGTTCTTCCCCCCGATAGAGCGTCGCGAATTGCACCAGCAAGACCTCCAAGCGATCCGAATCCTCCTCAAGCGCCGCCAGGGCCGCCTTCACCCGCGGCACGTAGCCGTGATGATCGGCGCCCCAAATATTGATAACGCGATCGAATCCGCGTTCGAATTTGTTTGTGTGGTACGCCACATCGGAGGCGAAATAGGTCGTCTGGCCATTCTCGCGCACCAAGACACGGTCTTTCTCATCTCCGAAGGCCCTCGCATTGAACCAAAGCGCACCGTCCTTGGTGTAGGTTCGTCCCAGCGACTGGAGCTTGGCAATCGCCCGATCGACCGCTTGGGTCTCCGCTAGTGAGCGCTCGGAGAACCATTGGTCGTAGCGCACGCCGAACTCGCTGAGATCGGCGCGAATGCCGGCGAGCACGCTATTCAATCCGTTATCAAACACCCGGCGATACCTGACCGGGCCCAAGAGCGATTTGGCGCGCGCGATGAGGGCATCGAGCAATGCGTCGCCGTCCAGCCCAGCCAGTCCATTGTATACGGCGCTAATCGGGTATTGGCAACCCGCCTGGACCTCCTCCCGAAGTGCGCGGGCGATCCCGATGATATAGGCGCCCTGGTAGGCGCTTGCCGGAAAATCCACCGCTTCCCCGCAAAGCTCAAGATACCGTAGCCACACGCTGAGCGCCAATATGTCCATCTGCCGGCCGGAATCGTTGACATAATATTCCCTCTGAACGGCATAACCGTTGGCCTCGAGCAGATTGGTGATCACCGCGCCGTAGGCCGCGCCCCGGCCATGGCCGATGTGCAGCGGGCCAGTCGGATTAGCGGAAACGAACTCGACTTGGATCTTCGCCCCGGCGCCCGTGCTGTTACGCCCGAAGGCGTCGCCCGCCGCGAGCACTTGTTGAATAATCCCCAGCCAATAGCGGGGCTGGATATAGAAATTGAGGAAGCCTGCGCCAGCCACCTCGACGCGATCGATGCTGGGAGATCCGGGGAGGGCCGATGCGATCCGTTCCGCTAGGGCACGCGGCGTCACACCGAGATCCTTAGCAACTACGAGCGCCACATTGGCGCTGAAGTCTCCATGCCGGGCGTCGCGGGTGCGTTCAAAGCGCACACCACGCTTCGCCAAATGGCCATCGGCATCGCCCAGATCCAATCGCTTGAGCGCCACGGCCACTTGCTCTCTGATGAGGTTCTTCAAAAATACCCCCGCGAAAGAAGTGTGGATTCTAGCTCGCCTCCCATGCCATTGGAACGTCCGCGAGTCGATTAGATTTCGCCAGCACGGGGTATTGCGACCCGTGGGGCGACCAAAGGGGAGAGCTGCGTCTCTCCTCTTTGGAAACCCCATCGCTAAGGTCCCCGCGGCAAGACCGCGGGGAATAGATTTAAAGCGTTTCCTGGGGATCGACGTCGATCGACCAGCGTAGCGCGCGCCCGGTACGCAATCTACGAATACCGGGGAGCCACCCATCGAGCAAGCGCTGCAGACGAGCACGATGGCGGGTTTGCAAGACCAACTGCCAGCGATAGCGGCCCGCGAGTCGTTCCATCGGCGCCGGCACCGGTCCGAGCAGCTCGGCACCGTTGGCGATGAGATCCAGGGCCATTGCTCGCGCTTCATTTAAGAAGGCTCGTGCTTTTTCCGGTTTTTCCGACTCGGCGCGAATGAGCGCCATCGCCTGATACGGCGGCAGCCGCGCCTCCGCTCGTTCCTTGAGCGCCAAGGCGGCGAATGCGCCGTAACCTTGGCCCACGAGCACTTGCAACAAGGGGTGCGCCGGGTGGTGGGTCTGGATCACCACGGTGCCCGGTTCATCGGCGCGGCCCGCCCGCCCGGCGACTTGAATGAGCTGCTGCGCGAAGCGTTCGTGGGAACGGAAATCTACTCCGAAGAGGCGGCTATCGCCATCCACAACCGCGACCAGCGTCACGCCCGGGAAATGATGGCCTTTCGACAGCAACTGCGTACCCACCAGCACGTCGGCCTGACCGTCCCGGATCTGGCGCAGTGCGGCCTGCCACGCCGTTTGACGGCGGGTAATGTCCCGATCGATCCGCAGCACCCGAGCACCGGGAAACGTCTGCTTGACGGCTTCCACCACCCGCTCGGTCCCGTAACCGAGTTTTAGCAGGTTGCCGCTGCCGCAGCGCGTGCAAGCTGCATTCAGTTCACTGAGCGCCCCGCAAAAGTGGCATTCAAGCCGGTTGGCCGTCTGGTGGTAAACCAAGCGCGCGTCACAGCGCTCACACCACGCCGTCCATCCGCATTGGTGGCAGAGGATGAGAGGAGCATAGCCGCGCCGATTGACGAACAGGAGCACCTGCTGGCGGCGATCCAGATGCTCGCGCATCCTTGTGACCAGCGGCTCCGAGAACCCCTCACGCATTTGCGCGGCGCGTAAATCCACCACCTCGTACCTGGGAGGCGTTGCCGTCCCTGCCCGCCTCCGAAGCCGGAGGTGCCGGTACTTGCCACGGTGGACATTGAACACCGATTCCAACGATGGTGTAGCGCTGCCGAGGATCACGGGAATGTTCTCGCGCTGGCCACGAATTACCGCGATATCCCGGGCGGAGTAGCGGAATCCCTCCTGCTGCTTGAAAGATAGGTCATGTTCCTCGTCGACGATGATGACGCCCGGCCTCGCCAACGGCGCCCATACCGCCGAACGGGTTCCGATTACGATCGGCGCCCTGCCCTCCCCGGCTTGCCGCCACTCGTCCAGTCGGGCGCCGCTCGCACGTCCTGAGTGCAAGACCGCGAGTGGCGCCGCGAAACGATCGCGAAACCGCAACAGGGTTTGTTCGGTCAGTCCAATTTCCGGTACCAAGACCAGCGCCTGGCTGCCGCGGCGCAGCACCTCCTCGATCACGCGCAAGTAAACTTCGGTCTTCCCGCTGCCGGTCACACCGTCCAAGAGAAACACACCGAAACGGTTCAATCCTGCGCACAGTAGTTGCTCGACGGCAGACGCCTGCGCGTCGTTCAACGTCGGTGGTTTGGCCGCGGGCGCGGGAAGGACCGTTGCGAGCGACGCGGGTTCCTGCGCTACCCAGCCTTTAGCTACCAAGGCGCGCAAGGCGCGGCGCCAGGATACCGCGCTGGGGAGCGATGCAGGCGGCAATTCTCGCTCGGGTTGCCGGCGTAAAGTTCGCATCAGAGTGGCTTGGGCCGGGCTCCGGCGTAAACTATCCGGATCAATCGCGGCGCCTTCAGGCGTGAGCCGCCAGCGGACATCGAGTGTCTTTGGTCTGCGCGGACGATCCTGACGCAACAGCAGAGGCAAGGAAGCGAAAACCACCTCTCCAATCGGATGGCGATAATAGCGGCTCGCCCATTCGAGCAAACGTAAATGCCGCACGCTCAGCACCGGGGCGGCGTCGAGCAATGCGGTGGCGCGCCGGAGATCATCCAAGACACTTTCGGCCCCAAAGTCCAACAGCATGCCGACGGCGGACCTGCGGCCGAAGGGCACTCGCAGTCTCATGCCCGGTTGTAACGCCGCAAGATCCACCCCGGAAGGCGGTAGGTAGTCAAAAACCTGATCGACCGGCACGGGAACGGCAATTCTTAAGATATGGCCCGGCACCGAAGATTAAGGTTAGTGTCCTCGCTGATGAGATGGCCGCACGAGGGCTTCGACGAAGGCGAAATCGGCGCGCGCCATGGGCTTGCCGTCCACCGGGCTCAATGGCGCCTGGCGTTTGAAGATGGGCGGAAACACCACTAACTCGATACCGACTTCGCCGGCCATGAAGCGGAAGCACGGGTATGCTGTACGCTCGCGAGAATTCTGGCGCACCGTTCGTTCATGAACCGTAAACGGAATCGCATGCTCCAGGAGAATATAACTCACCTCTTCCGGCGTTTCCGTAAAGACGTGCAGGCACACCATGGCCTGGCGTGCCGCGGAACCATCCAGCACGGGACCGGCCAACATGGGGTCGAATCGCCCCAGCAGGCGCATGGCTTCCAGTGCCGTTTCCCTTTGCGCGCGCAACCACCGGGGCTGCCTCTGCGCCTGAAACAGCCGCTGATAGACGCTCAGGAGAGCCGCGATCTCGCTGTTATCTGGGACCTCGCGAGGTGCCTTGATACCCAGCCGATCGGCTGCCTTGCGCTTGGCCAGGTGGTAATGCTCGACGCCTTCATCCGCCATAATGCGGGCGGCTAGTTCGGCGACACGCCGGCGGTTCTGTGAACCGTTCGCGCCGCTTGTCATAAACTAGAACAGTTGCTCGGGTAGCGCCGCCGCATCGGGGGCGCCACTGTCCCAGGCAGGGCCGCCATTCTGCTCGCTTGGAGTATTATCCGCGCGGAAGACTTCAAACATTCCCCGTGGATTGCCGGCGTCCGTCAGTAACCCGGTGTCGCGATCGATGCGCACGGTGACCAAGCCCGGGGGTTCGGGCGCTATGGCATCCGGCGTTCCCGCCAGCGCCGTCTGCATAAACTCCATCCAGATCGGCAGCGCGACGCGCGCGCCGGTTTCCTTCGGACCGAGCGATTTGGCCTGATCGAATCCTACCCAAGCCGTCGCAACGATCTGGTGGTTAAAACCGGAGAACCACGTATCCTTATGGTCATTGGTGGTTCCGGTCTTCCCCGCGATGTCGGTTCTATTCAAGGACAAGGCCGCTTTCGCCGTCCCGGTCCGCATTACTTCCTGCATCATCGAGGTCATAATCCAGGCATTCTGCGCGTTGATGGCGCGTACACCCCGTTCGGCGGTCCCCGTTAGCGCGCTCACCACCGGCGCTTGCTGGTCGCATGATTCACATTGGACCACCGATCCGCGGCTCATAATGATCTCGCCCCGGTCGTTCTCGATTCGCTCGATGAAGTATGGATCGACTCGAAATCCGCCGTTCGCGAACGCAACGTAGCCTCTCGCGAGCTCGAGCGGAGTGACCTCCGCCGTGCCTAAGGCCAAGGAGAGGTTACGCGGCAGGTAGTGCTTGTCAAAACCGAATCTTTTTATATGATTAACGGCCTTGTTGACGCCGATGGCTTGCAGCAAGCGGACCGACACGAGATTACGCGATAACGCCAGCGCTTCGCGCAGACGCATGGGGCCCATGTAGTTGTGGGTGTAATTCTCCGGACGCCAAATGCGGTCGAGCGCCGGGTCATAGAATACAAACCGTGTATCGTTGACAATGCTTGCCGCCGTGTATCCGGATACCAGCGCCGCCGAGTAGATAAACGGTTTGAATCCGGACCCCGCCAACCGCCGCGCTTGCGTCACCCGGTTAAACTTGCTCTGAGAAAAATCAAATCCGCCCGAAAGCGCCAAGATTGCGCCGTCACGCGGGTCGAGCGCCACGAAAGCGCCTTCAACCGCCGGCACCTGAGCCAATCTAAATCCGCCCTTCTCGATCGCTTCGACCCGCACCACATCCCCCGGCATGAGAAGATCTCGGGCTCGTTTCGCCACCCCCGCGCCGCGCGCGTAGTTACTCGCCCAGGCGAGCCCGCCCCAATCGACCGTGATGAGCCCTACGTCCAGGGTAAACGCCGTGATCGACGTATCGGTCGCGGCGATGACTAACGCCGCACGCAAGTCCCCGATACTCGAATAGCCCTGTAAAATCCGGGTCCATTCCGCCTCGGTCACGGAATCCGACAACGAGTGCCGCTGCTCGGGGCCACGATATCTGTGGCGCTGATCATAACGCAGTAAGCCGCGCCGAAGCGCCCGGGTGGACGCGGCCTGTAGCCGGTCGCTGATCGTGGTAACGACCCGGTAGCCGGCGTTGTAAACCTCCTTACCGAAGTGCTCCACCATGTAGGCGCGCACCATCTCCGCTAGATGGGAGGCATTTATTTCGACCGCGTGCCCATGGAAGCTCGCGGAATCCTTGGTGCGCTTCGCGGCGCGATAGTCCTGCTTTGAGATCATCCCCAGATCCCGCATACGACTTAAGACAAAATTTCGCCGCGCGACGGCGCGTTCCAAATCGGTAATCGGGTTGAGCTTCGACGGCGCCTTCGGCAAGCCCGCGATCATCGCGATTTCAGGTAGGCCCAAGTTTTGCACATCCATGCCATAGTAAACATGAGCGGCGGCGGCTACGCCATAAGCCCGATGACCGAAATAAATCTTGTTCAGGTACAGTTCTAGGATCTCTTTCTTAGTAAGCTCACGTTCTATCTTTAAAGCAAGTAATATTTCATTGATTTTACGTAAATATGTCTTTTCAGGTGTCAAGAAAAAGTTGCGCGCGACCTGCATGGTAATGGTGCTACCGCCTTGGATCTTCTCTCCCGTCAAGAGCAATTGGATCGCGGCCCGCAGAATACCTCGCCAATCGACTCCGGGATGCCGGAAAAAACGATCGTCTTCCGCGGCCAGCACGGCACTGATCAGTGTCTGGGGTAAGTCCTTGAGTTGCATGGGTGCGCGCCGGGTTTCGCCAAACGCGGCCAGCAAGGATAGATCACGTGAATAGACCTTGAGCGGTACCTGTAAGTGGATGTCTTTCAAAGTCTCTATCGATGGGAGACGCGTTAGCAGGTAGTAAAGTAATGCACCCAGCGCGAGCACTGAAAGCAGCAAGGTTCCAACGGAAATTTTCAAGATAACACGCAACATAGAGAAACAAACTTATATATATTAAAAAAGATAAAGTGGCGCTTAACGTGTTTCCAGCGTCGGATCGACTCGTTAAGGAACATGTCACCTCCAACGCCAACCGCGGGGCTAAAGTTTAATGTAACAGCTCCGTTTTACAATCGCTAACCATTGATTGATGTAAGGAAAAAAATGACTATTTTTGGTCGCAAAAATATGCTGCTGCTGGGTATCGATATCAGTTCCACCTCGGTGAAGTTGCTGGAAATCGGGGGTAGCAAAGGCGATTACCGGGTTGAAAGCTACGCCGTCGAACCGCTGCAGTCTAATTCTGTCTCGGAACGGAATACAGCAGATGTTCAACTTGTCGGCGAGGCGATCGGGCGCGCGGTGAAAAAGTCCGGAACGCGGACCAAAGCGGCGGCCTGTGCGGTCTCAGGTACTGCCGTGATCACCAAGGTTATTTCGATGCCCTCTCAACTGACCGAAGATGACATGGAAAACCAGATCCGGGTGGAAGCCGATCAATACATTCCCTATCCGCTCGAAGAGGTCAGCCTTGATTTCGAGGTGCTGGGTCCCTCGGAAACCGAACCGGACAAAGTCGATGTCTTGCTCGCCGCATCGAGAAGCGACAACGTGGAGGTGCGCGTCGCGGCGCTGGAGATGGGCGGCCTGGCCGCAAAAGTCGTCGATGTCGAGGCGTTCGCGCTCGAGAATGCCGTGGGCCATGTGCTGCGCAAGGGCGGCGCCGGGTTAGAACAAGGAGACACAGTTGCGGTCGTTGATATCGGGGCGACCAGGACGAGTCTGAGTGTGTTGCGGGATCTCAAGATCATTTATACACGGGAACAGTTGTTTGGAGGGAAGCAGCTCACGGAAGAAATTCAGCGCCGCTACGGCCTGTCCTATGACGAGGCCGGCCATGCGAAGCGCCAAGGTGGATTACCGGAGAATTACATCGCGGAAGTGCTCGAGCCCTTTAAGGAAACGATGGCGCTGGAAGTGAACCGGGCGTTACAGTTTTTCTATTCGTCGAGCCAAGTGGGCACCGTCGATCAGGTGATATTGGCGGGAGGCTGCGCCTCGATCCCCGGGATCACCAATCTCGCGTTGATGACTTCCTTCGGTTTAGCGTTACGGAGTTTCGATTAATGGCACGCATCAACCTCTTACCTTGGCGAGAAGAGCGGCGGCGCGAACGCAAGCAGCAATTTTTGCTTAACGCCGGAATCGCAGCCGTGTGCGCTGTCGCGGCCATCGGACTGGTGCATGTCGTTTACCAGAACATCATCGATTACCAAACGGCGCGTAACGGATACTTGGAAAGCGAGATCAAGAAACGCGATAAGACCATTGCCGAGATCCGCGATCTGGAAAAGGAAAAACAGCGGCTCATTGACCGCATGCGGGCCATTGAGACCTTGCAAACGAGCCGCCCGATCATCGTGCATATCTTCGATGAGCTGGTCAGCACGCTACCGGAAGGAATATCGCTGACGGAAATCACCCAGTCAAGCAACGCGATCACGATCAAGGGGATTGCGGAATCGAACGCGCGGGTATCGAACTTCATGCGCAACGTCGAGGCATCCAAGTGGGTTAAAAAGCCTCAGCTCAACATCATCGAAACCAAGGATGAAAAGGGGCGGCGCCTCAACAACTTTACACTCATCATCGAACAAATAAGCGCGCAGCCGGAGTCCGGTGAAACGGGGCCGGATGCCAAGGGAGCAAAGCCATGAATTGGTCGGAATTTCGAAATCTCGATCCCAACAACATTGGCAACTGGCCGACGCCGGCGAAGGCGGCGGTGATCGGGTTCGGGTGCGTGGTTCTGCTAGGCCTCGGCTGGTATTTCGACACTAACGATCAGCGCCTGCTGCTCGAACAGGTGGAAGGCAAGGAGCAAACCCTCAAGCAGGATTTTGAGGCCAAGCAGAGCAAGGTCGTAAATCTCGATGCTCTCAAGGAGCAACTGCAAGACATCAAGCAGTCGTTCGGCGACATGCTAAAGCGCCTGCCTAACAAAACCGAGGTCGCCGCGCTGCTCGTCGACATCTCTCAGCAGGGGCTGGGCGCTGGGCTCGAGTTCGAGCTGTTCAAGCCCGGGTCCGAGCAACCGGCCGAGTTTTATGTCGAGTTACCGATCAATATTCGCGTGACCGGCAGCTATCACCAGCTTGGACAGTTTGTCAGCGGCGTGGCTGATCTACCACGCATCGTTACCCAGCACGATATCAAGATAAAGGCCAAGGATAAGGGCGGTTTGATCATGGAATCGATCGCCAAAACCTACCGTTATCTTGGCGAAGAAGAGGAGGCCGCGCAGCAGCCACAAACTCCGAATTCAATTGCTACGAAACCATCGCAATCATGAGCCACGAGAAACAGTTTCTCCACTACACCATGCGCGGGGCGGTTGTCGCCACCGCCTTCCTCCTGAGCGGGTGCGGTTCCGATGACCTAAGTGATCTGCAAGCTTACGTCGCCGAGGTCCTGAGCCGCAAAGGGGGCACCATTGACCCTCTTCCGGAGATCAAGCCCTATGAGCGCTACCTGTACCAATCGGGGGAGGCCGACGTACGCGATCCGTTTGAACCGTTTTTTGAGATGAAACGCGGCGCCAACCTTGAAAGGAACGTATCCGACGCGCAAATAAAATACATCGAAGAAATTGAAACCCATAATCCCGAGGAGCTCGAAAACTTCGAGCTAGACGGCCTACGCATGGTTGGAACCCTTCAAAACAGCGCTGATTTCTGGGGGGTCGTGCTCGACCAAGAAGGCACGGTCCATCGCGTGAAGATAGGGAACTACATGGGTAAGAACTTCGGCAGGATCATCAATATTGCCGAAGATAAAATCGAAGTACGCGAAATCATCGGCGATGGGCAGGGCAGCTGGGAGGAACGTGCCGCGTCACTGGCGCTTTTAGGCGAAGAGGAATAGGCCTGGAGGGGGTTAGACACATGAATACACATCGATATTGGGGGACTCACGAAATGATAGGAACTGAGTTGCGGGATATGGCGTCAAGGGTAGGGGGCAGCATCGCGCTGAGCTTGGCGTTGACGCTATCGTCCGTGGCATGGGCGGCCCAAAACAGCCTGGATGCGGTCACCTTTACGACCCTGCCGGGGGACGAGGTGCAAATCCGGTTACAGCTTTCGAGTCCCCTGGCGCGAGATCCGCTGACCTTTACGATCGATAACCCGGCGCGCATCGCCCTCGATCTACCTGAGACGCGTATAAACCTATCCGCGAAGCATCGCGCCATCGGAATTGGACCGGCGCAAAGCGTGAGTACCGTGGAGGCGGGAGGACGCACCCGCGTCGTACTGAACCTGGTACGGTTGGTTCCCTACCAGTTAAGAAAAGACGGCAACGCGGTGGTGATAACCCTAGGCGGTGCTACGACGGCGGCCGAAACCGCGGCGCGGCCGGCGCCCCAAAGACAGCCCGTCGCGGCGCATCCCACGCCCACCGCACAGGTACCGAAAGCGCCGCCGGAACCCGCACTGCGCGGGCCCCATATCAAGGACATCGACTTCCGGCGTGGCGAGGCGGGTGAGGCGCGTATCGTCGTGGTATTGTCGGACGCATCAATTGCCTCGAATATCCATGAAGAAGGCAATCAGATCCTGATTGATTTTGTCGATGCTCGATTGCCGGAGCGGCTCGATCGGCGTCTCGACGTACTCGATTTTGCAACGCCGGTGAAAGAAATCGACACCTTCGCTTACGAGGGCGGGATCCGCATGGCCAAGACATCCACCGGATACTACGAGCACCTGGCCTACCAATCCGATAACATCCTCACGATGGAAGTAAAACCGCTCACCAAGGAGGAAGAAGAAGCGGTGAAGAAAGCGAAGTTCGGCTTCACCGGGGAACGGCTGTCCTTGAATTTCCAGGACATCGAGGTACGGGCGGTATTGCAGCTCATCGCTGATTTCACCGGCAAAAACCTGGTCGCTTCGGATACGGTGAGCGGAAATGTGACCTTGCGGCTAAAGAACGTGCCTTGGGATCAAGCCCTGGAGATCATCTTGAAATCCAAGGGGCTCGGAAAACGGGAGTCGGGGAATGTCATCATGGTCGCACCGCAAGAGGAAATCGCGCAGCGCGAAAAACTCGAGCTTGAGACACAAAAGCAAATCGCCGAACTGGCGCCGCTTAGAACCGAGTTCGTCGAAATCAACTATGCCAAGGCGGGCGATCTCGCAACCCTCCTCAAGGCCGAGGAAAACAAGCTTTTGACCGAACGCGGTAATGTCTCGGTCGACCAACGCACCAATACGCTTTTGATTCAAGAGACGGCCGAGAAATTAGCGGAGATGCGCCAGGTGATCACGACCCTGGATGTGCCTGTACGGCAGGTGCTGATCGAATCACGCATCGTGATCGCCAACCAGGATTTCACCAAGGAGCTCGGGGTTAAGTTCGGATACAGCAAGAATACCTTTGGCGCCGGCGAGGACCCAGCGGATGACAACTTCGGTGCTATCGTCGGTGGTAAGCGCCCCGGCGACACCGAGGATCTCCTGACGGCGTTTAATACCGCTGACCTCGAGAACTTCATCGTTGACCTGCCCACGGCTTCCACCCCAGCGGGCGCGATCGGGCTGGCGATCGGAAAGATCGGGAGTTATTTACTGCAGCTCGAGCTGTCCGCACTGCAAGCCGAAGGACGCGGGGAGATCATCTCGAGTCCGCGCGTGATCACGGCCGATCAAAAAGAAGCCGTCATCGAGCAAGGCCAGGATATTCCCTATCAGGAGGCCTCATCGAGCGGCGCCACCACAACTCAATTCAAAAAGGCCGTGCTGAGCCTGCGGGTAACCCCGCACATTACCCCGGACGATCGCATCAACATGAGCCTCAATGTCCATAAAGACGCCCCAGTGGTTTGTCCCCCCTCGATCATCCCCTGTATCGATACCCGCAACGTCCAGAGCGAAGTGCTGGTCGATAACGGCGAGACGGTGGTACTGGGAGGGGTCTATGAACAGACTAATAGCGACAATACGCGGCGGGTCCCCTTTTTCGGGGAGTTGCCGTATGTCGGGGCGCTGTTCAGGAATTCAGCGAATGTGCGCGACAAGGACGAGTTGTTAATCTTCGTCACCCCGCGCATCATCAAGGAATCCTTGAGCTTGAGGTAACGCTCTCCGCAAGCGCCACCCGGAGGATCTAAGCGTCCAGCACGGCTCAGGGATGAGCCGCATCCGGGCGGTTTGCGTCGTATCCAACGAACCGGTACAGTGATCGTGCCGAGTCTTTCCGCGAGATCCTCAAGCGTTGCTGTCGTGTCAATCCGGTAATATCTTTCTCATCGGACCGATGGGCGCGGGTAAGACCACCATCGGGCGGCAGCTCGCGCGATCCCTGGCTAAGGAGTTTCACGACAGCGACCGTGAAATAGAGGCAAGGACCGGAGCCAGTGTGGCGCTCATTTTCGACATCGAAGGAGAAGTGGGTTTTCGCCGCCGGGAAAGCAAGATCATCGATGAGCTCACGCGGCGGCAAAATACGGTACTGGCCACCGGCGGTGGCGCCGTGATTGATGCCTACAATCGGGAGTGTATGAAGACTCGCGGGATAGCCGTGTACTTGCACGCCTCGGTCGATCGGCTGTTTACACGCACGCGCCGGGACATCAATCGTCCGTTATTGCAGACGGCGGATCCGAAACGCACGCTGCAGGAGCTTCTCAGACACCGCGATCCGCTTTATCGCGAGGTTGCGGACTTGGTCATCAATACCGACGGCCGCACGCTAAGACAGGTCATCACCGAGATCCGTCATTTCGTCGAACAGCGATGAAGACCCTGCGCCTAGAGCTTGGCCCTCGTAGCTATCCGATTTTCATCGGTGCGGGCTTGATCGATAAGCACGCACTTCTTACCCCCTACCTCCCTACGGCGCAGGTGATGATCGTGTCGAACGAGGCCGTGGCGCCGCTCTATCTGGCCCGGGTCACGGCGCATCTCAACGATTACGATGCCGGCAGCGTGACTCTCCCCGACGGAGAAAAGTACAAGACGCTCGAGACCATGAACCGCATCATCACCGCACTGCTGGAGCGCCGCTTTGATCGGTGCTGTACCTTGATCGCGCTTGGCGGCGGGGTGGTTGGGGATATTACCGGATTCGCCGCGGCTTGCTATCAGCGTGGCGTGAATTTCGTCCAGATCCCGACCACGCTCTTGTCCCAAGTCGACTCCTCGGTCGGCGGAAAAACGGGCGTGAATCATCGGCTCGGGAAGAACATGATTGGGGCTTTTCACCAGCCCCGTTGCGTCATCGCCGACATCGATACGCTGGCCACCCTACACCCCAGAGAATTCCGGGCCGGTTTGGCCGAAGTGATTAAGTACGGCCTCATCCACGACGGCGATTTTTTTGCGTGGCTGGAAAATCACCTGCCGCGCCTTCTCGAACGCGATCCCGCGGCGCTAAGTTATGTCATCGAGCGCTCGTGCGCTATCAAAGCCGAGATCGTCGCCGCCGACGAGCGCGAGTACGGTATGCGCGCATTGCTCAATCTTGGCCACACCTTCGGCCACGCCATCGAGACCGGCCTCGGCTATGGCGTCTGGTTGCACGGGGAAGCCGTCGCGGCCGGGCTTTCCATGGCCGCGGATCTGTCGGTGCGGCTCGGTTGGCTGGGCGAAGACGAATTAAGGCGCATCGAATCCCTGCTGCGACAGGCGGGGTTACCTGTACGCTGCCCGCTCTCCACCGATCGGATGTTGCGTCTCATGGCAGTCGACAAAAAAGCTCTGGACGGCGCCCTTCGTCTCGTGTTACTGGAGAAAATCGGTCAGGCAGTTGTCACGGGGGACTATGACAGAGGCCGCTTGCGTCATACACTCGCCGCATGTCGTGCGGAGCCCTTCCCCGCCTAAACGCGGTATTCAGACCGCCGCGCCGGATAGGCCGCGAGTGAACGCATAGCGATGCGCGTGCCCGAAGAAGCGTCGCCCGGGCCCGAAGCGGCGTTTTACTTCACTACGCCGGCCTTGACGCAACGGCTGGAGCTGGTCCGCCACCTTATCGACCACAGCGATCGGCTACTGCTCGTGATCGGCGAGCGGCATAGCGGAAAAACCACGCTCGCGGACCAAGTGCTGGCGCGGGCGCCGGACACCTGGTTAGTGACGCGATTTCATGCGAATCCCATGCTCGACTCCCGCTTGCTCCTCAGGGACCTCGCGGTCGCGATCGGCGCCAACGCGTCGGGAGCGGATCGCAAGGCATTGACCGAGGCGATCGGCGCGATCCTCAGCCAGCGTGAACAGCATAGTCTCATTTCTGTGTTATTCGTTGATGACGCCCATGTACTGCCCGCCGATGCGCTCAAGCTCCTATTTGCTCGCGGACGCTCCAAGCCAGGCGCGTTGCGTGTTGTTTTGCTGTGTGAACCGCACATTAACACCATACTCGAGGCCCCGGAGCTCCAGTCCCTGCGAGAGACTATCGTCCATATTTTGGACATGCCATCTTTTACCCTCGAGCAGACGCGGGCCTATCTCGATGCCCGTTACAACCGCAGCGGCTTAGCGAGATCTCTGCCGCTAGACGGCACCGAGGTCGCGCGAATACATGGGGGATCCGCCGGATCCCCCGGACGCATCGATCGCCTCATGCTGCAAACCCTCAAACAACCGCCGCCCGCCGGGAATGACCATGAAGAATCCTCGCCGCGCATCGGTTCCATCGCGAAGCACCCATGGCGTCTCAACACCGTCGCTGCATTGCTCGCCGCGGTGAGTATCATTATCGCGATCGACTCTCTCCAAGACCGATTCCTTCGCCTCCCGTCCGAGGATCCGGCGCCGATCGAGCTTTCCCCGCCGAAACAAGCGTCGTTAGCGCCGCCCGCCGCCGCGCGGCCGCAACCGCCGAAGACTAACCAACCGAAGCTCAAATCCGGCGCGGCCGCACCCACGGCCGGAGAAAACACCCGGATCGAACCTGTGCTGACGCTCCCGCGGCCACTGCCGCCCGAGCAGTATGTGTTACAACTGCTGGCGATGCGGGATCCGGCCGCCGGCGAACGGTTCCTGGCACAGCATAAGATCGGCGGCCGGGGGCGCGTGGTTGCGATCCGGCGCAAGGGTCAGACGTGGTACCTCGTCGTCCTCGGCCCGTTCCCCGATCGCCGCGCCGCAAGCGCGGCCGTGCGAACCTTACCGAAGGCGATACAAGCCCAACAACCTTGGCCGCGCCGAATTGCCGACTTGGACGCGCTGGGAAACCCTCAGCAGCGGTAGTTCCCAACGCTCAAGCGAGCACGAAAGGCGCTATTTCGTCGCCCCGCCGCGCTACCATCGAAAAACCGAGGGTTGATATGGCGTTAATGCGAACGCCGTGACACTCCCGAATCGCGGCTATATACTCATGGGCCGGTCTTGGTTATATAGGTCCCGCAGAGGGGCTCGTATTACCATGCCTAGGCGGATCCGTGCGCTAGGCGCTATGCCTCATGATCTCGAAATAACACGTCAGTCGACGAGCCATGGAAGGCGGAACGCCGAGGCGAGGAGCCCGCGATAGCCGTCCTCTAGATGGACGGCGTAGAGTCATTGAGCGAAGGCACGCGCGAGTTGGATGTCCTGTCGCACATACCGAGGGCCGCGGCGAAAACGAATATTCGAGTTTTAACTCATCAGGACGGTGATGTAGCTATGCATTGGGTTGGGCATACGCAAGAGGGTCTCTATGACCCCGCATTCGAACATGACGCTTGCGGTGTCGGCTTCGTGGTTGACATAAAGGGAAGACAATCCCATACCATCGTGACGCAAGCATTGACGATCCTAAAAAATCTCATGCATCGCGGCGCGTGCGGGTGTGAAGACAATACCGGCGACGGCTGCGGCATCCTGCTGCAAATGCCACACGGGTTTCTCGCCCGCGAATGCGCCAAACTCGGGATAAACCTGCCGGCCCTCGGCCAGTACGGTGCCGGCTTGGTCTTTCTGCCGCGGGACCCGGCCCAAGCGCGGATATGCCGCGATCGCTTCGAGGCTATCATAAGAGAGGAAGGGCAGCGGGCGCTCGGCTGGCGGGCGGTCCCCGCCGACGACACGCTCATCGGCCCGTCGGCACAAGCCGTAGAGCCGAGCTTCAGGCAGGTGTTCATCGGTCGATCGGTGGAGATCGGCGACGAGGCCGCCTTCGAACGCCGCTTATACGTGATCCGCAAACGCATCGAGCACGCGATCCGGGACTCCGATCTGTCCGAGCGTGGCATGTTCTACATTCCCAGCCTGTCGTGCCGCACGCTCATTTACAAGGGGATGTTGACGGGGAATCAAATCGAAGCGATGTTTCCCGATATCGTCGATCCGGCGGTCGAATCCGCGCTCGCCTTAGTGCACCAGCGTTTCTCCACGAATACCTTTCCTTCCTGGCCGCTCGCGCAACCGTTCCGCTACATTTCCCACAACGGTGAGATCAACACCTTGCGCGGCAATATCAATTGGATGCGCGCCCGGGAGGCGCTTTGCGCATCGCCCCTCTTCGGCGAGGATCTCAAAAAGCTGTTCCCGATCATCGACGAGGAAGGCAGCGATTCGGCGTGCTTCGATAACGTGCTGGAGTTCTTGCATATGAGCGGCCGTCCGCTCGCGCACGCGGTACTGATGATGATCCCGGAAGCCTGGAGCGGCCATGAGTCGATGAACGATGAACGCAAAGCGTTCTACGATTACCACGGCTGTCTGATGGAGCCCTGGGACGGGCCCGCTTCCATCGCGTTCACGGACGGAACCGTGATCGGCGCGGTGCTCGATCGGAACGGCTTGCGCCCATCGCGTTACTACGTCACCAAGGACGGTTTGGTCGTCATGGCCTCCGAGGTGGGCGTACTGGATATTCCACCGGAAAACGTTTTGATTAAGGAACGCCTGCACCCCGGACGTATCTTCCTCGTCGATACCCGCGAAGGACGCATCATCGATGACGCGGAGCTCAAGCACACGTTCGCGAGCGCCCACCCCTACCGCACATGGCTCTCTCAGAGCATCGTGGCGCTCGAACGGTTGCCCGAACCGCCCGAAGTACACGAACCCGATCACGCAACGGTGCTCAGGCGGCAGCAAGCATTTGGGTATACGCACGAGGATCTGCGGCTCATTATGGCGCCCATGGCGATGACCGGGGAAGAAGCGATCGGGTCCATGGGCACCGACGCAGCGCTGGCGGTGCTATCGAACCGCCCGCGGTTGCTCTACGATTACTTCAAGCAGCTCTTCGCGCAGGTGACGAACCCGCCGCTCGATGGCATTCGCGAAGAGTTGGTCACCCAGATCGAAACCCCCATCGGCCCCGAAGGCAACCTGCTTAACCCGGGTCCCGAGAGCTGCCGGTTATTGAAACTCAAAACGCCGATCCTCGACAACGGCGAGCTCGCCAAGATCCGTCATCTCGATCTGCCTGGATTTCGCTCCACGACCATCCCGATCTTGTTCCCGGCCGCCGAGGGCGGCACCGGGCTCGCACGGGCCATGCAGGAGACCTGCGCGCGCGCGAGCCAAGCCATTGCCGAGGGATCGACCTACATCATTCTCTCCGATCGCGGCGTCAACGAGCATTGTGCGCCGATACCGGCGTTGCTCGCGACCGCAGGCGTGCATCACCATTTGGTCCGCGAAGGCACGCGCATCAAGGCGGGCCTGGTCGTGGAAACCGGCGAGCCGCGCGAGGTTCATCATGCCGCCGCGCTCATCGGCTACGGCGCCGGCGCCATCAATCCCTACTTGGCGTTCGAGACGCTCAACGACATGATTCATCAGGGGCTCTTGGAAGGCGTCGATCACGCCCAGGCGGTGAAAAACTACATCAAGGCTTTGAACAAGGGCGTGCTCAAGGTCATATCCAAGGTGGGGATCTCCACCATCCAGTCCTATCGTGGCGCTCAGATCTTCGAGGCCGTGGGACTAGAGCGGGAATTAGTCGATACCTACTTTACCCGGACCGCGTCGCGTATCGGCGGAATTGGGATCAAGGTGATCGCCATGGAGATCGCGTTGCGCCACCACCGCGCGTTCACACAGCGGCCGGCCGGGAAGCCCGATCTCGACTGGGGCGGCGAATATCAGTGGCGGCGCGATGGCGAGTACCATCTCTTCAATCCCGATACGGTATTCAAGCTTCAGCATGCGACGCGTACCGGACAATACGAAGTCTTCAAAGAGTACACGCGCTTAGTAGACGAACAGAACGAGAACCTGGCGACGCTGCGTGGCTTGTTCGAATTCAAGCTTGCGGAAAATCCAATCCCGCTGGAAGACGTGGAGCGGGCGGAATCGATCCTCAAGCGCTTCGCGACCGGCGCAATGTCCTATGGCTCGATCAGCCAAGAAGCGCACGAGACGCTCGCGATCGCCATGAACCGTATGGGCGCCAAATCCAATACCGGCGAGGGCGGCGAAGATCCAGCGCGCTTCAAGCCCGATGCGAACGGGGACTTGCGCCGCAGCGCCGTCAAACAGGTCGCCTCGGGCCGCTTCGGCGTCACCAGCGAGTACCTCGTCAATGCCGATGACATCCAGATCAAGATCGCCCAAGGCGCCAAGCCCGGCGAGGGCGGACAGTTGCCCGGCCACAAGGTCTATCCGTGGATCGCCAAGGTGCGCTTCTCGACACCCGGGGTCGGTTTGATTTCACCGCCGCCGCATCACGATATCTACTCGATCGAGGACCTCGCCCAGCTCATCCACGATCTCAAGAACTCGAATCCGCGAGCGCGCATCCACGTCAAGCTCGTGGCGGAGGTTGGTGTGGGGACCATCGCCGCCGGAGTCGCCAAGGCGCACGCCGATGGAGGCACCGGGGCCTCGCCCGTCACCTCGCTCAAGCATGCCGGGGTGCCTTGGGAGCTAGGTCTCGCCGAAACTCAGCAGGTATTGGTCATGAACAAGCTCCGCGATCGCATCGTGGTGCAGACCGACGGCCAACTCAAGACCGGACGCGATGTGGTAATCGCGGCGCTCCTCGGCGCCGAGGAATACGGTTTCTCGACCGCACCGCTCGTGGTCGCGGGTTGCATCATGATGCGCGTCTGCCACCTCAACACCTGTCCGGTCGGCATCGCGACCCAGGATCCGGAGCTGCGCAAGAAATTTAACGGTCAGCCTGAATTTGTTGAAAACTTCTTCCGTTTCATCGCCCAGGAGATCCGCGAGACCATGTCACGGCTCGGCTTCCGTACCGTGGACGAGATGATCGGACGAGCAGACAAGCTGGACATGAGGAAGGCCATCACGCACTGGAAGGCGAAAGGCTTGGATTTCTCGCAGATCCTGCACCAGCCGCAGATGGGTCCAGAGGTCGCGATTCGCAGGATCCGGGAGCAAGATCACGGGCTCGCCAAGTCTCTGGATATAACAACACTCATCCCGCTTTGCCGGGCAGCGCTGGAGGTGCAAAAACCGCTCAACATCATTCTTCCTATCCGCAACATCAACCGCACCGTAGGCACCCTCCTCGGCTTCGAGATCACGCGCCGCTACGGCGCCGAGGGCCTGCCCGACAACACCATACGCATCCACTTCACGGGTTCGGCGGGCCAAAGCTTCGGAGCCTTCCTGTCACGCGGCGTGACCATGACCCTCGAGGGCGACGCCAACGACTACCTCGGCAAGGGTCTGTCGGGAGGCAAGATCATTCTCCATCCGCCGCGGCATTCCACCTTGGTCGCCGAGGATAATATCATCGTCGGTAACGTCGTGCTCTACGGGGCCACCGGCGGCGAAGTCTATATACGCGGCATCGCGGGCGAGCGCTTCGCGGTACGCAACAGCGGCGCGCTCGCCGTGGTGGAGGGCGTCGGCGACCACGCCTGCGAATACATGACCGGAGGCCGCGTCGTGGTGCTGGGACACACCGGACGCAACTTCGCAGCCGGGATGTCGGGTGGCACCGCCTACGTGCTGAATCTCGACGGTGGCTTCGAACGCCGCTGCAACCTCGGCATGGTCGATCTCGAATCCTTAACCGATCCCGCGGAGATTGACTGCATCAAGGACATGCTCCACCGCCATGCCCGCTATACCCAGAGCACGGTCGCGCAGAAAACCCTGGATAACTGGACGTCCATGCAGCGCAAATTCGTGAAGATCATGCCTAAAGACTACAAACGCGTGCTGGCGGCCATCGTCAAGGCCCAGGCCACCGGCGTCCCGGAAGAACAGGCAGTAATGGAAGCCGCTCATGGGTAAGGTGACCGGATTCGTAGAATTCAAGCGCCAGAAGCAACCGTACCGCCCCATCCAGAGCCGCGTCCATGATTGGGATCAGGTCATGTCGCCGTGGCCCCAGGAAGCGCTCAAGCAGCAAGCCGCGCGCTGCATGGATTGCGGGATCCCGTTCTGCCACCAGGGTTGCCCCTTGGGCAACCTGATCCCGGATTGGAACGAACTCGTCTATCGAAATCTCTGGCGCGAGGCTATAGACCGCTTGCATGCGACCAATAACTTTCCGGAATTCACCGGGACCCTGTGCCCCGCCCCTTGCGAAGGCGCCTGCGTGCTCGGTATCAATAACGATCCGGTGACGATCAAGGCGGTCGAGCTCACGATTATCGATCGGGCGTTTGCCGAGGGTTGGGTCGAGCCCGCCCCTCCCGCGCTCGAAACCCGTAAGAGAGTCGCCGTCGTCGGCTCGGGCCCAGCCGGGCTGGCGGCCGCCCAACAGTTGCGGCGCGCCGGGCATGCGGTCACGGTATTCGAGCGCGCCGATCGGATCGGAGGCCTACTACGCTACGGCATCCCGGAATTCAAGATGGAGAAGCGCGTTCTCGACCGGCGCTTGCGGCAGCTCGAGCGGGAAGGCGTACAGTTTCGGGTGAACGCACATGTGGGGCACAATGTCTCGGCCGAGGAGCTGCGCCGGGAGTTCGATGCGATCCTCCTCACGGGCGGTGCGTGCGCCCCTCGTGATCTGCCGGTCCCCGGCCGCGAGCTTAAAGGAATTCATTTCGCGATGGAGTATCTAACACACCAAAACCGCCGCTGCGAAGGGGATGTCATAGCCGATGCCGAGTTTATCAGTGCGTACGCTAAGCACGTCGTCATCATCGGCGGCGGTGATACAGGCGCCGACTGCCTTGGAACAGTCCACCGCCAAGACGCCGCCTCGGTGCACCAACTCGAAATTCTCTCCAGACCCCCGGCCGAGCGCGCCGCGAACAACCCCTGGCCGCTATGGCCGAATGTTTACCGGGTGTCGTCCGCTCACGAAGAAGGCGGCGAACGGGTCTATTCGGTATCGACCAAGCAGTTTAAGGGCGACGGGCGAAACCACGTCAAGGCACTGGAACTTGTTCAAGTCGAGATCGAACAAGTCAATGGACGACCAAGCTTCAAGGAGATCGCTGGATCGGGCTTTGAGCTGCCCTGTGATCTGGTGCTGCTGGCGATGGGTTTCACCGGTCCCGAGAAACCCGGGATGCTGGAGCAGCTCGGAGTGCAGCTCGCCGAGCAGGGCAATGTCTGGCGCGACAAGAACTGGATGACCAGTGCGCCCGGCGTGTTCACCGCGGGCGATATGCAGCGTGGCCAGTCACTCATCGTCTGGGCCATCGCGGAAGGCCGATCGGCGGCGCGCGGGATCGACAGCTTCTTGATGGGGAGCTCGGACCTACCGGCGCCGGTTTCATAATCCCAACGCCATAGGCGGTTCACACACGAACCCGCTTAGTAAATTTGATGCCGTCACTGAGAAACGATCGGCTACTGCGCGCGCTTTTGCGCCAACCCGTCGATGTCACACCGATCTGGATCATGCGCCAGGCCGGGCGCTACCTTCCGGAATACCGTGAAACCCGCGAGCGGGCCGGGAACTTCATGACCTTGTGCACGACACCGGAGCTGGCGTGCGAAGTGACGCTGCAACCGCTTGCGCGCTTTCCGCTGGACGCCGCCATTTTGTTCTCCGACATCCTCACGATTCCGCATGCGATGGGCCTCGGCCTCACGGTGCAAGAAGGGATCGGCCCGCGCTTCGCGCGCCCCGTGCGCACCGAAGGAGACATCAACGCCTTGGCGGTGCCCGATCCCGAGCAAGATCTACGCTACGTGATGGAAGCCATCCGGCTCATCCGCAAGGAGCTCGACGGCAAGCAACCGCTCATCGGCTTCGCCGGGAGTCCGTGGACGCTCGCAACCTATATGGTCGAAGGCGGGAGCAGCACAGCCTTCCGGCGTATTAAAAGCCTGATTTACGATAGGCCGCGGAGTGCCCACCGGCTGCTCGATACGCTAGCGCGGGCGGTGGCCGACTATCTCAATGCACAAACGGCCGCCGGCGCCCAGGCGCTCATGATCTTCGACACGTGGGGCGGCATGCTCACGGCGGCGGCTTTCCACGAGTTCTCGTTGCGTTATTTGCGGCAGGTGCTGGCCGCGCTGCGCCGAGAGCACGACGGGCAGCGGATCCCGGTCATCGTATTTACCAAGGGATCAGGCGGCTGGTTGGAGGCGATGGCCGAGAGCGATTGTGATGCCGTCGGCCTCGATTGGAACATCGACATCGGCGAGGCGAGACGGCGCATCGGTCAGCGTGTCGCCCTTCAAGGGAACCTGGACCCCGCGGTGCTCTTCGCGACGCCCGAGCGGATACGCACGGAGGCGTCCGCGATTCTCGCGAGCTACGGCCAAGGCCCGGGCCATGTCTTCAACCTGGGACACGGGATCGAGCCGGAGGTCGAACCGGACCACGTCCGGGTCCTGGTCGATGCTGTTCATGAGTTATCCGCACCCTACCACCGCTAGATGCAAGATCTCCCTCTACGCAGAGTCAAGGCCACAACGCCGCTAGGCTAAAACGGAGCGCCTCGAAGGGTGGCGCCGAGATCTCTTCCGCCTTGAAGGCGCACTCGAGCCGCCAGCGGCGTTCGTGCAGAGCGTAGACCTCGAGAGTTTGCGCGTCGGGATCCACGAGCCAGGCATGCCCCACCGCCTGCGCGGCATAGAGGGGCAGCTTGTCCACCCGGTCCATCTGCGCCGTGGCCGGCGAAAGCACCTCGCACACCCAGTTCGGCGCCAGATCGAAGTAAGCCTTTTCCGGCAAAGCGGGCATTCTCTCCCGCTGCCAGCCGGCGAGATCGGAGACCAGGATGTCCGATCCCAGGTGCAACTCCGGCTCGTCCAGGATCCACCAACCCCCGGGGCCGTTGCTGCCCTCGTCGTAGCTCGGAACCAACTTGCCGCCCATGATCGATGAGGCGCGTGCATGCTTGGGCGCCGGTCGCGGCAGGGTGATGCGCTGTCCGTGGATGATCTGCGCGACAAGATGTGCCGGCACACGACACAGGTCGTCATAGGTGGCGAGGTGTTTGGCGTGGGTGGACATGGTACAACGCCAATCGCTGGGCTAATCCATTTTACATCGGGCCCGATGGGCCTCCTAGCGGAATCAGTTCGAGTTTCCATGAATGCTATGGGATTTCCAGAGCCGTAAGGCAATGCGAAAATAGCATTGAAATTCTTCTACTTCGACGTGTGTTATGAAGATTCAGCAATTTATAGAAGACCTGCTCGGTCCAGACCTTCCGATTGGCGTCCGGGCCTATGACGGTACCGTCATGGGGCCAGCCGACCCGCCGGCAACCCTCGTCATCCGTTCCAAGGACGCCCTGCGCTGGATCGCGACCTCTCCCGGGGAAATCGGATTCGCGCGCGCTTATGTCGCGGGGGACTTTGAGATCGAAGGCGACATCCACGCGTTTGTCGAGTTGCACAAGCGCCTGCCGAACATAAAGCTCTCTCCGCGGCAATGGTGGATGGCGTTGAAATTGATCGGGCTGCGTAACCTCCGGCCCGTCACACCTCCCGTGGAGGAGGCGAAGCCACAACGGGACCGCCATTCGCGTGCCAGCGACGCAGCCGCGATCGCCCATCATTACGACGTGTCAAACGACTTCTACCGTATCATCCTCGGACCTTCGATGACTTATTCCTGTGCCGTGTTCGAGTCCGATTCGGATCCCCTCGACCAAGCACAGGCGAAAAAGCATGATCTCATCTGCCGCAAGTTGGGGCTCGGTCAGGGCGACCGGCTCTTGGACATCGGCTGCGGATGGGGCGCCCTCGCCCTACACGCCGCGAAACATTATCGGGCCAGAGTGGTCGCCATCACGGTCTCGGATCGACAAGTGCACTATGCCCGAGACTGGGTGCGGAGAGAGGGCCTGGCCGATGGAATGTTCGAACATGTTGGGGTTGCCCGCATGAGCGATTATTTCAGCAAGGTATATACGTTACTGCGCACGGGCGGCCGCTTCCTCAACCACGCGATCAACCGCAGGCCGTTCCAGAACGAGGCCCTGGCGCGCTCCGGCTTTCCGAACCGGTACGTCTTCCCCGACGGCGAGCTGATCGAGGTCGGAAGGATCCTTTCCGCGATGCAACAGGCGGGATTCGAGGCCCGGCATCTCGAAAATTTACGCGAGCATTATGTGCTCACACTGAAACACTGGTGCCGTAATCTCGAAGCCCAGTGGGACGCAGCCGTCGCCGCTTCGTCGATCGGCCGCGTGCGAGTCTGGAGGCTCTACTTGGCGGGGTCGGCCTCGCGTTTCGTGGGCGACTGGATCCGCGTAAACCAGATCCTGGCGGTCAAGACCGAGGTCGGTCACGGAACCAGCGGGATGCCTCTGCGTCCGGACTGGGACGGGCCGTTGCGGGATTAAAAGGCCGCGGGTGTATCAGCAGCGCAGACAGCAGGGCGTCTTGCGCTTCGGTGGTCGGCTCGCATGCAGCGGAGACCGCCTCTCTAGCAGATCGCCTTGCCGCGCTCCCGCGCCTGCACCAGCTCCGCAAAACACCATTTGGAGGCCAGCCAACTGGGCGTCAGCAGCGCAATCACCGCCTAACTGGCGCAGTTGCCGATAGAGCGTCAGCTCCCAGCCGCTGCCGCATTTGATCTCCGCCTCCGGGTCGAAATCGAGGAACAGCGAAGTATGACCTTGTGCTTCCAGCCAAGCCTTCATCTCCGGCGTCGCCGCGTTGTCGGCACTGCTGTGGCTGATGAATATCGTGGTCATGCGCCTTGGTCAGGCAGGTTCGGTGGTTCCTGATGGACCGCGCTCTTGGCCGGGGATTGCCAGAATAGTTGCTGTTCCTCGGCGATAATGGTTTCGACCCGCTCGACCAGGAGGCGATAGGCGCTGGCCTCGTCCTGCACGGCGGCGTAAGGATCCGCGTTGTTGAGATACAGGCGGTATTCGCGTTTCATGCCTTCGGCGGCCTTGCGGTAGGCTTGCCAGGTCTCGCCGGGCCGCAGCAAGGTATCCACCGCCCGGCTGATGGTGACGGCGGCACCTAACGCGGCGGTAAGATGGCGCACCCAGTCCGCCGTATCCAGCACTTGCAGTAGCGAAATCAGCGCGCCGAGTACGATGACGCAGATGGCGAATGCCAAATATCGGCGCTTTTGTTTCCCTGCGTTCTTGTCGTACCACTCGCGCTGGCCATCCAGGACCGTTCGGAAATAATAGTCGGCACGTGCCTGGCGCGTTTCGATGGGCGACATCCAAGCGGGTTTGACAGTTGGGACATTGCTGTCTGACGGCATGCGCGACTCCTCTCTTTACTTAACTACGGTTGATCAATGCCACGCTATCGCCGATCTTAGCTGAGAGTTTGTGAAAAAACCTACTGCGCTTGGGATCTCTCGTTCCGGCGGTGCTCGGAATCCTCATGTACTTCAGCACTCCGGTTCCTCCGCTCCGTCGGAACGCGACCTCCGTTCGCTCGCGACGGTTTTTTCACAAACTCTGACTACGGGCTCTTAGGCGCGAAACCGGTTGACGAGCGCCGCTTTTAAGTCGCCCGCTCAACGTGCTGCTCCATAGGTATGATACTCTCCGCGATGGTTGGGCATTATAAGTCGTCCCGCCAGGAAGTATTATTTCAAAGTGACGTCGTTCGTTTAAACGGGATATGCAAACGCGTACCGCCTGGTCTGGACGGCCATACCCCTTAGGCGCCACCTGGGATGGGCGAGGAGTCAATTTCGCGCTCTTCTCCGAGCATGCCGAGAGAGTCGAGCTGTGTCTCTTCGATCCAAGAGGTGCGCACGAGGTGGCACGGATCAATGTTCAGAAGCAGGCCGATCACATCTGGCATGCCTATCTGCCGGAGGCGCGTCCGGGGCTCCTTTACGGTTACCGTGTCCACGGTCCCTATGATCCGAACCGCGGGCGCCGCTTCAACCCCCACAAGCTGCTGCTCGACCCCTACGCCAAGGCCATCGTGGGCCAGTGGCGATGGACGGACGCGCATTTCGCCTTCAACGTCGCTAGCCCGGACGCGGACCTTTCGCTCGATAGCCGCGATAATGCCTGCGCGATACCCAAATGCGCGGTGATCGATCCGACTTTCACCTGGGGCGACGATCAACCCCCGCGGGTCCCGTGGCACGAAACCATCCTATACGAGCTGCACGTCAAGGGTTTTACCGTCCAGCATCCCGAGGTCCCGGCCCGACTCCGAGGCACCTACGCCGGTCTCGCTTCGGCGCCGGTTGTCGGCTATCTCAAGCGGCTCGGCATCACCGCGGTGGAACTCTTGCCCGTGCACAGCTTCGTCGATGATCGCCGTCTCGTGGAACGCGGTTTATGTAACTACTGGGGATATAACTCCATCGGCTACTTCGCCCCCGAGTCACGCTATCTGGCCACCGGACAGGTGAACGAATTCAAAACCCTCGTCAAGACCCTGCATGCGGCCGGCATCGAGGTCATCTTGGATGTCGTCTATAACCATACCGGCGAAGGCGATCACCTGGGACCCAGCCTTTGTTTCCGAGGGATCGACAACGCCACTTATTACCGTTTAAAGCAGGATAACCCGCGCTATTACGTCGACTATACGGGTTGCGGAAATACGCTCGACACAAGGCACCCCAGGGTGCTTCAACTCATCATGGACAGCCTGCGCTACTGGGTGCTGGACATGCATGTCGATGGTTTCCGCTTCGATCTCGCCGCAGCGCTCGCCCGGGGATCAGACGCGGTGAACCCGCATTCGGCCTTTTTCGACGTCATCTCGCGGGACCCCGTACTGTCCCAGGTCAAGCTAATCGCAGAGCCCTGGGATCTCGGCGCCGACGGCCACCAGACCGGTAATTTTCCCGCCGGTTGGAGCGAATGGAACGACCGTTACCGCGATGCGGTACGCGAGTATTGGAAAGGAAGCGGGGGGGTGATTGGTGAAGTGGCCTCCCGGCTCACGGGCTCGAGCGACCTCTACCGGCACCGGGGGCCCCACGCGAGCATCAACTACATTACCTCTCATGACGGATTCACCTTGCAGGATCTGGTGAGCCATGACAGCAAGCACAATGAAGCCAATCGCGAGGATAATTGCGATGGCCAGACGCATAACCGTAGCTGGAACTGCGGCGCCGAGGGATCCACCGAGGATCCCGCGACCCTGAGCCTGCGCGCCCGGCAAAAACGGAATTTCCTGGCCACCCTGCTGCTCTCGCAAGGGGTGCCGATGGTGCTCGCGGGTGATGAGATGGGCCGCAGCCAAGGCGGCAACAACAACGCCTATTGCCAGGACAATGCCACAAGCTGGATGAATTGGAACCTCACGGCCACCGACTTGGAGCTGCGCGCCTGGGTCGAGCGTCTGATCCGCTTGCGCCGCGAGCATCCTCTATTCCGGAAACGCAACTTTTTCCAGGGACGCCACCTCGGTGACGACTGGGTCAAGGATATTCTCTGGTTACATCCAAGGGGCGGCGAGATCAGCGACGAGGAGTGGAGCCAACCGTTCGCACGCTGCATAGGTATGTACCTCGCCGGACACGGGCTTACCGAGATCGACGAACGCGGTCGACCCGTTGCCGATGATGATTTCCTGGTGTTGCTGAACGCGCATCACGAGACCATCACGTTCGTGCTGCCTTCGTTTCAAGACAGCGTTTGGGAGGTCGTGCTGGACACCGCTTTTGAAGCAGAGACGGCGGTCGAGGAACGATACGCTTCCGGGATGAGCTATCCGCTCCAAGGCCGTTCGCTTGCCTTGCTGCGGAATACCGGTGAGTGCGGATGCCTCTCGGTGGAATACTCCTGCCGTGCAACGCGGCTGGCAAAAGCGGGCTGCTTTTCCGGTGGAGTACAGATTTTACCACCCTAAAAGTTCCGCATAGCCCTCGCCTGCGATCGGTTGCTGGTGCGCGTGGCCCTCGATGCGCACCGCGCCGGCCCAGCGGCGCAACAACCCCCGCGCCTCCTGGTCGGCCATCGTCGGTTCGACGCTCAACACGGTTCCTTCATTCGGGAGGCTGATGCGCCACCGGGACGGATAGCGCCGCCCATCGGCCGGGCTCTCCCACTCCTCCAGCGTCTCGATCTCGAGGGCCTCGCGCGCCAAGGCCCGCTGCTCGCCGTCCGGCATAATGATGACGGCCCTCGGCACCGGGACGCCACTTCCGTCGCGCCGCTGCAGGCGAGCCAGTAGGAGGTCGCGGCCGTCGTCGAGGTTTAGATATAACCTCTCCCATCGAAGCTGACCCCCGAGCGGCGGCAAACGTCCCCAAGCGTGCTCCAGCATGGCCGTGCCGAAAACCGTATGCGCTCTGTTCTCGATCGTGACTTGGCCGCGAACCTCAATCCGGCGTGCCAGATATGAAACCAAGTCCCGTGGGACCAAGCCGACGGCCGCCGCGAGTGGCTCTTGCGAACGCAAGGTCAAACGGACCCGCAGCTCCTGCGCGGTCGCCGCGAGGTTCATGGCGAGCGGATCGCTGCGTGCGAAGCTGAGCCGCCAATCTTCCAGCCAAAGCGAAGGCGGGCTAGGTTGGTAGCCGGCCAATCCCAGTGCCGCGCGGCTTATACGCTCATCGCTGTAAACGCGAGCACGCGCGGGATCGCTCAGCGCCAGCCGCCCGGCAAACACCTCGCGGGTAGCCCACGCCGACGCACGTTTAGGGGTTCCCTTGCCGCCGAACGCCAAGCGCATGATTCCGAATTCCAAACCAAACCGCCGGCCCGTTTGATCGCGAAGATTACCCGTGATACGCCAAGACTCGCCCGGGTACTCCGCATGGTTGCCGTGGTCTTGCGGAAACTTGAACCGCCCATCATGCGGACGGTCCTTGAGACGGCCTTGCTGCATGCCGATAAGCGCCGCGATCATGCCACTCTCGTCGCTCACGCGCGGCGTATCGTGATCAAGCGCGGGAAAGATCGCAGCTAGACCGAGTGTCATAGCCAGCAGCGCGAGCGCGAGGCGGGTTTTCGTCACCGGCGGTAGTGTGGATTCACGGCGAATTTCCGCCGGCACCCATTATACGCACCCAGCGGCGCTATTGGCGGGGAGGGGCTCCATCGGCACACCGCCGTGATAAGCCCTCAATGGACGATTTGAGGCAGTTGCGCCGGCGGGATGGCGCCCGTCGATTCTTTAATGATACGCAGCGCATGACGGCTGCCGGTTTGCAGCCATAGCTCATGGGCCTGCAAAGGATCCAAAGAGCGCCGCCCGTCGTCGAGCTCGCGCATGTTGAGCAGCACGTCCATGAGATCGATGAATCCGCGGCTGAGCTGATTAAAAATATCATCCGCCCGATCGCTCGAGAGCGCGTGGTAGGCGCTACGTCCTAAGCGGACGTAATAAGTCATGGAAAGGGAGGAATGTTGGGCATGGTCCGGGAACAGCCCGGCGAACAGCAGGCACTGGTCGCCGACATCGCGCAGGTTTTGGCGCCGCAACCGCCCGCGTTGCAAAAGTCCGTGCAGGTACCCGAGGGCTAAACAATTCTTGATCGACTTGGGGCGGGTGACAAACCGCATCAACATGAACACGAGATAACTTGCCGTATCTTCGTTAAGCTCACACCGCGCGGCTGCCTCCGCCTCACTCACCAGGGCATGCCATTGGGCTGTCGGACTCGTGTGTAAGACGAACTTGCTCACGACGAGCCATGGAAGGTCGAAGACCGAGGCGAGGAGCCCGCGATAGCCGTCCTCTAGATGGACGGCGTAGAGTCATTGAGCGAAGGCACGCGCGAG
>MUGK01000070.1 GCA_002007425.1 Chromatiales bacterium USCg_Taylor
CTCGCGCGTGCCTTCGCTCAATGACTCTACGCCGTCCATCTAGAGGACGGCTATCGCGGGCTCCTCGCCTCGGTCTTCGACCTTCCATGGCTCGTCGTGCGCGGCCCGGTGGATGAGACCGCGCGCGCTACGTGTGAATACCTGTCCGCCAGCGCCCGCGATCGCCATGCGATGGGCGATGTAATCCGAGGTCTCCTGTCTTGAAAACGGCAGCAAGTGATAGCGGGCCGAGATGCGTTGAGCGAGTTGCCGCAGATCGCTGCGCGCGAGGATATCGATCAGTTCCGGTTGGCCGATCAAGATGATCTGCAGAAGCTTCTTTTTTGTGGTCTCGAGGTTGGTAAGCAGCCGCACCTGTTCGAGGACTTGGGGGCTCAGGTTTTGGGCCTCATCGATGATCAGCACCGTCCGCCGTCCCTGTGCGTGCGCATCCAATGCGTGGCGATAAAGCGCATCGACGAGGAACTTTTGGGTGGCGGTTTCTCGTGAATATTCAATCCCAAACTCATCGCAGATCGTGGCCAGGAGATCGATGTCCGTGAGTCTTGGATTCAGGATAAACGCGGCCTCCACTCCGTCCGGCAGGCGTTCGAGCAAGACTCGGCAGAGCGTTGTTTTGCCGGTCCCGATTTCCCCGGTCAACTGTACGAAGCCGCCGCCTTCTTCCAGGCCGTAGATGAGATGCGCGAGACCTTCGCGGTGGCGATCGCTCAGGTACAGATAGCGCGGATCGGGCGCCAGCGCGAAAGGCGGCTCTTGAAGATTGAAATGCGCCAGGTACATCGGGCCCCGCTCCAGAGTGGGGTAACGAAATGATAACGTATCCAGGCAAGGATACGCGAGCCAAGCGGGCGGGAGAAGAACCCATGCGCGGGGAGCACGGGTTCTCTAGCAACGGGTACGCGGCGCGGGCTCACCCTGGCCGTTCACGCGCGGGGTTGTTTGGCCATGGTGCACGTGATAGCGAGTCACGGGCTTCGCGCTTTCGGCACACCACTCCCTGGTGAGGCGGGGACTTCCTCCTTGGAATCTCCTGGCCACCAAGCAGATCCATGCTCAGCTCGCTTACCGTCCTTGGCCCCTGTTTGTCTCTCACTACCGACACTTCCCGTGTCCGTGAGTAACCTATCCGCCCCGAAATTCACCTCAAAGCCTGAGGGGACACCAGTTCACGCGGTCCGCACCGCGTACCCGAAGATCCAATCAGCAATCGCCGCGCCAGGTATCCAGATTGATGACCGGCGCTATCGGAATGGAATAGCATAAGGTAGGCTTGACGCACCGGCTTCCAAAGCGTTGGAACTTGACATACCGCTCCAAGTCTACAACGCTTTAAGGCCGGTATCGGGTGGATGCTTGCATAGTGTGTAGGAACGCTCCCAAAAAATTATTAACCCTGGTCCTTTTGGGCTTGCTCTGTCCGTTCCCGGCGCTCGCCATCGAGCTTCCCGACTTTGGCGATTCCGCTTCCGCCTCGGTGTCACCGGAACAGGAGCGGCGCCTCGGCCGCGGTCTCTTCCGGCATTTAAGGCGTCACGAAAGGCTCGTGAACGACCCGGAAATCGAGGCTTATGTTCAATCCCTGGGTTCGGGGCTCACCGCCCAGGCCGAAAACGCGGTGCATAACTTCGAATTTTTCTTGGTAGGCGACCCAACGCTGAACGCGTTTGCCGCCCCGGGCGGTTTTATCGGTATCCACACCGGACTGTTGCTGCATACCGAGACGGAGAGCGAGCTGGCCGGTGTGGTCGCTCATGAAATCGCGCACGTGACCCAGCGCCATATGGCTCGCACCTTTGAGAAAGCCTCGCAACTCAGCATCCCCATGGCGGCGGCGATGTTGGGTGCGATCCTTCTCGGCACTCAGAACCCGGAAGCCGGCCAGGCCGCGTTCGCGGCCATTGCCGCGGGCAACGCCCAGTATCAACTCAACTTCACGCGCTCCCATGAAGAAGAAGCCGATCGGATCGGTATGCGGATTCTGGCGCAATCGGGATTCGATCCGCGCGGAATGCCGTCCTTCTTCGAGCGTATGCAGCGCGCGAACCGGCTCACCGATAATGCCCAGTTACCGGAATTCCTGCGGACTCACCCGGTCTCGGTGACGCGCATCGCCGACTCCCGAAATCGCGCCGAGCAGTACCCAACAAAACATCACCGTGACAGCCTTGCCTTTCATCTGGTGCGGACCAAGCTCCGGCTAAGTGCACTGGGACAACCCGCGGCGGCCGTGGCCTATTTCGAGCGCCAGTTAAAATCGGGCCTGTTCTTAAACGCCGGCGCCGCGCGCTATGGGTACGCCTTGGCGCTGACCGAAGCCGGTCACTATCGCGAAGCGCGGCGGCAGCTAGAGCAACTTCGGCACGCCGATCCCGAGCAGACCGCCTACCTACTCGCGGCCGCGCGGCTGGCGCTCGCCGAGAAGCGGCCGGGCGAGGCGCTTTCGATCTACGGCGAGACGCTGAAACTCTACCCCAACTACCGTCCCGCGGTCCTCGGACAGGCGCAAACGCTGCTCACATCGGGCAAAGCCGAGGAGGCCCGCCGGACGCTGCGCAACTACGCCTTAAGCCACGAGGTGGACGGCGCCTATTATGGGCTCTTGGCGGAAGCGGAAGGAAAACTAGGGGCGGAAGTCGAAGCACAGATAGCGCTAGGAGAACAAAGTTACCTGGCCGGTGAGACCCACCTGGCGCGCGACCAACTATGCTTTGCCCGCCGCTCCCCATTGGTCGATCACTACCAGCGGCAACGCATTGAGGCGCGGCTCAAGAACATCCTCCGCGATCTCATCGAAGAACAGGAAGCCGAACAAGAGGGAATCGCTATCGGGCGCATCGTACGGAGCCCCGAGGAGCTAGACCCGGCGCGTCCTTGCCCGGGATAATTTCCGCTACGATCGACCTCGCTGTTTCCGTTGGCGCGAGTGCGCGGTACCATATGCTCACGCCAGCCACAAGCGCACTCGAACCTCACAATGATGCGATCAAGCACCGAAGATCTCCGTATCACGGAGACCCGCGAGGTCCTCGCACCCGCGACGCTGCACGCCGACTTACCCGTCACCGCCGCGGCTGCGGGCACGGTGCTAAGAGCGCGCGCCGCGATCCAGGCCTTACTCGGCGAACGCGATGACCGGCTGCTGGTCATTACGGGACCCTGTTCGATCCATGATCCCGACGCCGCGCGTGACTACGCTACAGGTCTCAGACGCGCGCTGGAAACCCATGCCGAAGACCTTTTGATCGTGATGCGCGTCTATTTCGAGAAACCGCGAACCACCGTGGGTTGGAAGGGCCTGATCAACGATCCAAAGCTCGACGGGAGCTTCCGGATCAACGACGGCTTGCATATCGCCAGGCGGCTGCTGTTGGATCTGGCCGAGATGGGGGTGCCCGCCGGCACCGAATTTCTCGATCCGATCAGCCCGCAGTACTACGCGGATCTGATCGCCTGGGGCGCAATCGGCGCGCGCACTACCGAAAGCCAGGTGCACCGCGAACTGGCTTCGGGATTGTCCTGCCCCATCGGCTTCAAGAACGCGACCGATGGGGGACTACAGATCGCGGTGGACGCGATCATCTCGGCGCGGAATCCGCACCATTTCCTGGGCGTGACCAAAGGCGGGCATGCGGCCATTCTCTCCACGACGGGCAATCCCGATGGGCATATCATCCTGCGTGGAGGCCAACGCCAGCCGAACTACGATGCGGGGAGCGTCGCTGCGGCCGCGGCATTGTTGGCGAAGGCAGGGTTACCGCCGCGCATCATGATCGATTGTAGCCACGCGAACAGCGCCAAGAACCACGAGCGCCAGGTACAGGTCGGCCACGAGATCGGTACCCAGATCGCGGCGGGAGATCGGCGGATTTTGGGGCTGATGATCGAGAGCCATCTGGTGGCCGGGCGTCAGGATCAGGCGCCAGGCCATCCACTGGTCTATGGTCAGAGCATCACGGACGCCTGCATCAGTTGGACCCAAACCGAGGCGCTCCTCGAGGATCTGGCCGCGACGGCGCGCCGGCGGCGCGATCGCACCGGCGAGGCGCGCTCGGCAGATTGATCCCATCAGAGTTCCTGTGGACGGTTGAGTGCCTGATGACGGCGTTACCATCAACAACCTTGCCCAACTGTTTGGTGGCCCAAATGAGGTCTCTTATCGAATTTAAACTCGCTATACTCGCCATTCTGTTTGACATAGTGTAGAAATACCTGCACCTGGCGCTCACCCTCGAAAGCCTCTCTCCAATGAGGTATCTCAATCCCTTTGTAGATAAGAGCGTCACCTGGTTCAAGTTCCACCCTGGTTACATTGTCGCCGGTCTCGATATAGAGCGGCCAAATACCTGGGCAATCGTAACTGATGGGCAAAGTTGCGCTAACCTCACACGAGGGCCTGTCCACATGCTTTGCAAGCACCGCGCCTTTAACATAGATGCGCAAATAAGAATAGGTTGGGTACAACTCACAATTGATCGTTTTCGATAGGATTGGGGTCACAACGTCGAGCAGCGTCTCTGTTATGGCAGGCGACGCGGCTGAGAACGCCTTTTCGACTTGTGTGTCACCGTAGTTGAAATATGAACTTGTCTCCAACACTCTTATGTTTTCGGAGATGTATTCGCACATGATTCGAGGGATGAACTGTTTGAGTACCACATATCCATATTCTTCAAACAGTTGCTCACATCTGATTGAGCTTGGAACGACGCCCTCCGAGACATTCATACAATTTGCTCCATCAAAGGCTCTCAAGGTCTATGCGGCGAAACTTCCATCCGCCATCGTCAACGGCATTTACTTTTTGCTCCTCTACAAGTCGTTCGAGGTACTCAAACGATAAGCCCGAAAACTCGGATGCCTCTTCGAGAGTGAGGTACACTTTTTGGATCGGGTGCGGCCGCGTAACAGTTAGCGCTTTTACTGCATCGATCAGCCACCCCATGTCAGGGGGACTCTCTTCGTTGTCAGGGGAATTATCTTCGCTGCTTGCAGTTCCTTCTCTAATGAGCCACCCGTTGACAGTGAAACGACTATTCACAAATTTGCGTGTTGGACATTTTACCGGGAGAACCTCGTGGTCGTATGAACTGGGAAAAAGCACGAGGGTGTTTTGGCGCGGCATGATTGTCTTAGTACGTCTTTGTTCGGAATTCTGAACTTCGCCATCCTCCGAATCATAGATTCTGAGTTGGCCTCGGCCAAAAGCCTTGGGTTCAGAATGGAAATAGTGGACATATGAAAGTTCCCGGAGAGGAATATCTAACGGTTCCGCAGAACTGTTGTCACGGTGCACCTTAAAAAAATCACCATCATTGCTGGCAGTGATCTGAGTATCTATGTGCGATATGGGGAACGCTTCTCGATTGAAAACTCTGAGAACCTCAGGAAGAATAGCAAGTAGGCGATCTTGAATTAACGTCCCATATTCTCCGAGATCATGCAAAACGCGGGACTTTCGGTAAGAAGGATCGGTTGCTGCTTCCGGCACACCGTCTGGTATTACGGTGCTCGGTGTAAAGTCTCTTTCGTGCCTCAACACATACTTCGCTAACCCGCGCAATTCCCTCTTCGTCAGGAAGTCTCTCTTGACAAATACCTCTAGGAGTTTCCTGAGGCCCCTCCCGGAATTGCGTCGTTCGACTCTGTACATCACCAGGAGGCGCGGTCCGATCCAGGGCGCGATCTGCTCATGAGTCCGAAGCCGTCGATGTGCCGCATCGTCACGGGCTCGGACAGTTCGCTCCGCACCTCACGACGACCGGCGACGTCGTCCAGCAACGCGTCCCACGCCTCGAGCGATGACTCGAAGGAAAAGCGCGTGAGGACCTCGCTGGCGCGCGCTGCGAGAGCGTTCCGCGCCGTCTCGTTGCCCATTAACGACGCTAGCGCGGACGCCAGCGCCTCTGTGCTGTCCGTGTGGACGATCAGACCATCGATGCCGTCGCGCACTAGAGAGCGAACCGGCGCTCCGCAGTCTATAGCCACGACCGGAACGCCGCACGCCAGCGCTTCCCAGATGGCGTTGCCGAAGCCTTCCACCCACGATGCCGAAACGAACAGATCGGCGCCGCGGAGGACGGCGTAAGCGGCGTTGGTGAAGCCTCGAAGCTGGACCCTCCCGGGCGCCAGCTCCTCGACGAGCCTCGCAAGGGGCATACGCAGCGGTCCGTTGCCGTAGACCTCGAGATCCCACTCCGGAAAGTATCCGACGATACTCGCGAATGCACGCACGAGGAGATCGACGCGCTTTTCCGGCGATAGGCGCGTGAGCGTCACGAGGCGCTGGCGCCCTCCGGTTCGTTCCACGCAGATCGACGGCGGCGCGTTCAGCGGATTCGGGATCGCATATGCCCAGGCGCCGCGCAGCTTGAGCCACTCCGCGATCGCCGGGTGAGGCGCGACCACCGCACGCGCACGCCGGTAAAGCGCCTCGCGTGTGTTCTGCCACGAACCGATGGAGAACTGGCTCGTGTCGGTGTGTTCGCAGGCGATGACCGGTATGCCTGTCTCATGCATAGCGGCGAGCACGCGGACGTTCGTGAAGTCGATGTGAGCCACTACCACGTTGGGAGTGGTCGCGAGAATAGCGTAGCAGAGCATGGCGAGGAGCGGCATCTCCCAGATGATCTCGAAGCAGGCAACACCATGGAGACCGCGAAGCACGGGCGCAAGCGAATTGGCGTTCAGCTCTTTCCGATCCGCCCCTCGCGGCCAGCCGATGTCTCGCCTCCGGACGCACGAATCGATGGTATAGGCTGAAGCCGCCGTTTTTTGTGACACCGTCAGAATCGTGACGTCCCAACCGCGTGCCGCCCAGGCGTTTGCCAGATTCACGCAGACCCGCTCAGCCCCGCCACCGCTTAGGCCCGCAATGACGGTCGTGATGCGCATCTCAAGAAGGAAAGTCTGGATCAGTCAACCGGATAGGCGGCAACGACTTCGAGCATGACCAGCGCTCCTGCCGGAAGCGACGCCGCCGCGAACGCAGTACGAGCCGGTAACGCGGTGACACCGAGACCGGGAAGCCAGGCGGCGTAGATCACATCCACGGCTTTGAAATCCTTGATGTCCGCCAGGAGCAGCGTAGACTTGACGATATCCCCAGGGGAGCATCCTGCCGCATTCAGAATCGCTTCGATATTCGACAGCATCTGCCTGATTTGCGCCTCAAGGCCCTCCTCCAGCTTGCCGGTTTCCGCGTTTCGGCCCGTCTGGGCAGTCACGAATACTAGGTCACCTGTGCGAATGGCTTGCGAGTAGGTGCCGGTGGCGGGGGCGGCTGCGTTCGTGGTGATGCGAATCTTGTTGACCATCTGACATGCTCCTTTCACAGGGAAATATGGGCGAACCTCTAGACCTATCTATCCATCCGCTCTACTTTTAGCGGGATTTCGAATTTGACCTTCACAGGCCCTCCGCCCATCGGAGCTAGATCCAGGAGCTGCGGCCGCTCGGGATGAATGATTTGCAGCAAGACCACGTTGGAGGGATCGGCGAACTCCAGGTCGAAATAGTGGAATTGCGTAATGTTCGATGCATATATCCACAGGTTGTTCTGGTCGCGTATCCACCCGCTGAAGGTCCCGCTCTCCATCGGTTCCGTACGGATGTCAAGGGGAACTTCGGACAAAAGTTGTTTGGTCAAATCGAAGCTCTCGAAAGCGTACTGCCAACTCTGCTCGTAGGGACGTTTGGTGGAACCACGTGAGCGAGGCAGACATCCCTTTTGCTTCAGACGGATGTTCTCTTGCACAAATTGTTCGTCCTCGGTCTCGGCGTCGTAGTCCCCGGCTGTAAGCCGATCGAGAAAGTGCTCGACGTTCCGACTTGTCGTAAACACGCGGTGGATAATGCGAAAATACGTGATTGCGGTGGGATTGATGTCGAAGATCGTAATCCGCCTGGGCCGCCAGAGCGGAATCAGATTGAGACCGTACAGGCCGCCGACGACGCTAATCATATGAATATTCTCACGCCTGAGCGGGGCGACACCTTCGTAGTGGGCTTTGAACTCCGGGAACTCGCCGAAAGACCCGTCCTGAGAGCCGTCATCAGTGCCGTAGAAGACGTTTTCCGGGTGGTCGTGGTACATCTCCCGATTGAAGGCTCTGGGTGCTTCTGATGTCACCGGTTCCTCCTCTTCGTCTTTGGAAGTCTGTGAGTGAAGATTGCACCGTCTGGTACGGGCATCACGCATCGCCGAGACTCGCCAGAGAGTCCTCCTCCCAGGCCGGTCTGTAGAGTTGTTTGTCGAAGTACTGAATCTGTTGCGCCCATTGCTCTCCAAGAGCCGTGTTAGAAGGCGCGGGTGCTTCCTGCTGGCTGTAGGTGATCCTGACGGTTTGCGCGATCAACTGAAGGGCATCTTCGACGACCTCTGTTTCGGGATGGCGAACGGTGATGTATCCGTCGCCCGTGTACGTGGCTGACTTCGTCGCTCCGACTCGCGGTAAGCGAGCGTCTACCAGTAGCGCGCCGATGTGCTGCCTCACGGCTTCGATACCGCCTATGTGCTCCACCCGTCCGCTCCCTGTTCCGCGCAGAAAGAACGTCCCGACAGCATACTGGCGTTCCCATGGCCCGTCAAAACAACCATCCACGGTGACCCTCGCCCACGCGAGGTGTGGGTCTACGTCGTAAGCGAACTCGAGCATCGGGCAGATCCTCGCGCCAGCCGGTCTGAGCGTGGCGTCGGTGAAGCCGAGTCCTCCCTCTTCGAGCAGGAACCCTTCCATGTGAGTGATGGCATTCCCGACCGACAGTGCCCGCACCGCCTTCAGACCTTGTTCGATGAACTCCCGGAACGGATCGCCGCTGATGTCGCGCGGCATCACGCAACTCCACTGCACGCGCGGATTTTCCAACGCTTTCAGAATTGACGGGCGGTAGCAGCAGATCGAGTAAAATCGCGGTTCATTCGCAATCGTGATCGTGTCTATGCAAAGCTCCTGACCGCGCAGGTAGTCTTCGGCCAGGACAGCGCCCTCCGGCGACGGCTGCATTAATTCCAGCGCCAGTTCGAGTTGTTCGGCGCTGCGTATGCACCACGTCGCAAGACCGCCGCTTCCGCCGAGAGGCTTCAACACGATTGGAAAACCCACTTCGTCGACGAACCGTCTGGCGTCCGTGTTGCTGGTTATCAATTGGTCCCGAGCCGTTTTGATACCTGCTTGCTCAAGAATTCGTTTCAGGCACGACTTGTCGAGCGCACGGCGAACAGTAGCGACGCTCATGCCTCGCAGACCGAGCGCTTCCGTGGCACGGGCTACCGGTTCGAGCAGCGTTTCTTGCGCCGTGATAATCTGATGCAAAGGGCCGTGCTTATCGAAGAGCATTCGCGCGGCGGCGATTAACTGATCGGCGTCGTGAGTGTCTTTGACGCGGACGAAGTCGGCGAAAACCTCGGCCCCGTCGGCGTGCGGCGGTTGTTCGCCAATGCCGAGCAATCGAACATCGTCGAGTTTCTTGACCGCCCGCGCACTAAGCAGACTTTCTCCGGTCGGACGACTTGAGACGTGGACGACCCGACGCGTAGTCTCTTGCGGTGGCGTGCTCACGCAGTCGTAGCCTCTTTGGGGGCGGCGAGACGCCGTGCATCAAGTTGTGCCTCGCGGGCATGCTTGTCGTAGATGACATACTGAATCAGATCACGACCGTATGTGTTGACATCTTGCTCCGACAGCGGCTCGACGCCGTGGAACGAGACATCTGAGCGCAGGAATGCCAGCAGCGAATTCGGCTTGTATGAGGCAGTCTTCACTCTGACGAAGTCCTCGAACGGATAATGGGCGCTATTGGGGCAGGTAAAGCCGGAATCCTTCGGGCGGTAAAGCGAAGTTCCCAGATGGCGAGCGCTTTCATCCGGTGCTAGATAAACCAGTAACACCACCAGCTTTGTGTGCAAATCCGAGTGCGGCCCGAGAAAATATCCGGCTCGATGACGGATAAGCTGAGATTCCACCGAGACCGCCGGCCATGATTTTTCCTCACCTAATCGTGCACGCAACGGTTTGGCAAAGGAATCGAGAACGGCCTCGGCTAAGTCGGGGCCGAGGAACCATTCGTTGAAACGATTCCAGAAGTCTTTGAGCTCGGCAGGTAACTTCTCAGTCCAGCCATCACTCAAGTCTCTTTGATATCTGTACCGGAAGTGGTCGAGCTTAAGAGTGGTCACCTCAAACAGGTTTTGATAGGCGGTCCTTCCGGGCAAATGGCGCAGCAGCGCCGCGTAGAAATCATCGGGAACGACGTTTTCGAGATAATAGTGCGCATAAGGTTCCGGCACGACTTCAGACGCGCGCAACCGAGTGACAAAGTGAGCAAGAGGACTTCCCGAGACGTTTGAGTTTTCTGACATCGGCAGCCTCCTTCAGTGTCGCTCGGCCTTCCTGACAAGTGGCAGGACTTCGCGCCCGAAGATGAGCATCTCGTCGAGCTTCGGCCAACCCGAGATGATAAACTGTGTCACGCCGATGCGCTTATACTCAAGGAAGCTCTCCGCGAGGTCTTCCGGAGACCCCAGTAGCGTCATCGCCGACGAGCCGTAATAGGGCACCAGCCCGGCCCACAGATTCCGGTTCAACCAACCGACATCGTCCGCCACGGCCAGGGCTTGCTTCAGCGTCTGCGAATCGCTTTTAGTGAGAATGGCGCGCTCCTGCTTGCCGATCTCTTCGTCCGGCAGCATAGCCTCGGCGGCCCTGACTGCTTCCTCATGCGTCGGCCTGCAAATTACGCACAGCCTGACACTAACTTCGATTCCTTGATCTCGAAAACGGCTCACCAGAGGGCTGAGCTTCTCCGGCGTATCAATCAGACGTAACCAGCTAGAACCACGAGTGAGAGCCAGCCGTTGCGCCTGCTCGGAGTGTCCGGAGACGTAGAGCTCGGGAGCATTTCTATCCGGCGCGAGGAACGGCGTGTGGAGCTTTCCACACGCGACCCGACAGTATTTACCTTGGTAATCAACCTCACCATCATTGCGCCAGAAGGAATGACAGATCGCCAGGAATTCCTCGGCGCGGGCATACCGTTCATCGTGTTCCAGAAAGTCCCCGTAGCCTTGTTGCTCGGCCGTCGAACTGCCCGCGACGACGTTCAAGGCGACGCGTCCCCCGATCAGACCGGAGAGGGTGTTGATCTGCTGCACGAACGTCGTCGGCTGCATCAGCCCCATGCGGTAGGCAACGATGAACTTGAGCTTCGTGGTCGCCCGTCCGACCGCACAGGCGATGAGAATAGTGTCAGGCTCATAACGGCTGAAAGAAAGCAGCACCGACTCGATTCCCGATTCCTCCGCACGGCGTCCAAATCTAACCCAGCCTTCCATGTCGGGCAGCGCGGCTGGCGACGTGCTCTTGGTCGTGAGCACGCGGGAAGTTTCCTGAGCGGTCTTCATGGCTACTTCGCCGCCCTTGGGAAGCATCCAGTGGAATCGCAGATTCATACTTTAGGTCGCACCCGGAAGACTACTCGGTCTTTTTAGAATACAGCAGTGTTGCTAAACTCATAGCCGAATTGGTGGGGGGCGAAGAGATCGAGTTGGACGGGATCTTTGGATTGCTGTTTGACCCGCGTGCGAATAAACACAAAGCGATGGGGCGTTTCAAAGTAGGCGCACCCCGGCTCGATTCGCCACCACCAGCGACGTGCCTCGATGCGTTGCTTGAGTTCAGCGAAGCGCTCGAAGGGGACGCTCACCGTATACTCCACCCTTTGGGCGTCGAGGCTGCCGATGATTTCATCGCTGAAAAACGCGCTGTCCATCCGCACCTCGATGGACACCCCGGGGAGCGCGGCACGCACCGCGCTGATACAGTGCAGAATAAAGTCCCGGGCGCCGTGGGAGTCATGGACGTTGCCGGAACGGTGCAGCACATCGAGCACCTGTCCGGTTTGGGCCACAGTGCAAAAGAGCGGGTAATAACTGCGCTGCCCCTTCTTCTTGCGGTTAAATCCCACCGCCGTGCCCTCGGCCCAGCGTCCGGTGCCAATGACCGAGCCATCGAAGTCGAGCGTCACCCGAGGGAGCCGAAGTGCCACCAGGCGTGCGATGACGCCTTCCCGCAACAGCCCTTGCAGGCGCGTGACACTCTCTTGGTCAGCCCCTGCCAACCCTCGACTGAGCGTGGCGACATCAGGCAGCCGGCGCAAGCCCAATGT
>MUGK01000008.1 GCA_002007425.1 Chromatiales bacterium USCg_Taylor
TGCGTTTCTCTTCGCTCTTCATCGTCTCCTCCAGTGTAATCCCTGAAAGATCTGATCGATGAAAGCGAAAATAGTTCACTCATTATGCAAGGCTCAATAGGTCTTGCCACTCTGTTATCGTCCGCGTTTCCATCGGAACTTGCACCCCAGGCTGCAACGGTCAAAGCGCAGGTTAGATCACCACCACTAATAGTGGGCATAGAGCGACTTCGTGAACGCCTCGAGCGTCTGAGGGAATTTCGGATTCTGAGCTTCCGCCGCCGACAAGAACTCGTCCTTGTGCTCAAGGAGATATCGCCAGACGTGGTCAGGGATGTGAAAGGGCAGGTTGAGCATGTGCGCTGCCGCCAAGGAATGGGGCTGGCAGTATGTCTTTCCTGCCCGGAATCTCTCCGTGGGCCCTCGTGCTGGCATCACCCGTCGCCATCATGTTGACCCCAGCGTCATCAACAAGGCGATCAAGGTGTCTGACGAAGCACATCAGCGCCCATACCTTTCGGCATTCCTTCGCCACCCACCTGCTTCAACGCGGAACCGACATCCGCACCATTCAGCAACTGCTCGGGCACAACGATGTTGCCACCACCATGATCTACACCCACATCCTTCAGCAGGGTGGCCAGGGTGTTCCGAGTCCCTTGGACGATCTCGCCGTTTGATCTTCATCCCTGTCTGCCGAACGAGTGGAAATCGCGCGCACAGCAGGTGGTCCGCGTAAAGGATAACGATGATCGTTATCCTGCCCCATGAGGCCTATACGGATGCTCGACGGGGACTCCGGATCCCTGCCCGAAGGACGAAGCCCGGGTCACGAAGGTGTAGTCCCCTTCGACCGCCATGAGGCTTATCAACACCAGCAAACAAAGCGGCGGCACCAAAATGGCATACATCAGGGCCAGCCGCTCCCAGCGCATGTGCATGAAGACGGCAACTATCAGGCCCGCCTTCATCAACATGAACACCAGGATCAGAGACCACCTGAGGTAACCCTGAAAGCCGAAGTAGTCGACGAGATAAGAGAAGGCGCTGAGAACAAACAGCAATCCCCAGATCCACAAATAAACGCTAATCGGATGTTGTTGTCCTTCTACGTGAGCCATGTTATCCCCTACCAAAGATAAAAGAACGCAAAGATGAATACCCACACCAGATCGACGAAGTGCCAATACAAACCCATGATTTCGACGATCTCGTAGTTCCCCTTCCTGCCGGTCATAAAACCTGGCCTCTGGCGATCTAAATCCCCCCGCAAAACCTTTATCGCCGTGATGATCAGGAATATCACGCCGACCGACACGTGAAAGCCATGGAAGCCTGTGATCATGAAAAAGCTCGCGCCAAACTGGGGCGCGCCCATGGGATTGCCCCAGGGGCGTACCCCCTCTTCCACGATCAGCTTGGTCCACTCAAAGGCCTGCATGCCGACGAAGGAGGCGCCAAAAAACGCGGTCACCACCAACAAGATAGAGCACATCTTTTTATTTTTTTCATAACCGAACTTGACGGCCATGGCCATCGTCCCGCTACTGCTGATCAAGATGAAGGTCATGATGGCGATCAGGATAAGGGGGATGTGATGTCCCGCGATCGTCAACGCGAAGACCTCGCTGGGATTGGGCCAAGGGACCGTGGTGGACATGCGCACGGCCATATAACTGGTTAGAAAACAGGTGAAGATAAAGGTATCGCTGAGGAGGAAGATCCACATCATGGCCTTGCCCCAGGGGACCTTCTTAAACGCCCGCTGGTCCGAGGACCAGTCGGCGACGATGCCTTGCAAGCCTTCAGGCAGAGGAGGGGATGCTCCCGTACTTGTCAGCACAGATTGCGTCATATAGATACTTTGATCCCGGTTACGTAGACAACAGCAGACCGAACAAAATCAGCCAAACCACGAGCAGAAAGTGCCAGTAAACGGTGCACAGCTCCACGCTCAAGCGCACGTCCGCCACTTCAAAGCCGCGCCACACCTTGGCGGTGGTTCTCCCCCAGACCCACAGACCGCCCAACAGGTGCAAGCCGTGCAGCGCGGTGAGCAGGTAAAAGAAATCGCTTGCCGGGTTCGTCGCCAGATAAAAACCCGAGGCGTTCAGTTGTTGCCACGCCCAAAGCTGTCCTGCCAGAAAGGCAAAGGTGAAAGCGCCTCCGGCAAGCAGGCCGACTTTCACGCCGTCTATCTGCCCCCGTTGCGCCGCCGTTCGTGCCCGTTGAAAGTAGATACTCCCTAGGCACAGCAGTGCCGTGTTCCACCACAGCACCATCGGATCGGCCAAGGTATTCCAGTCCGCCCCCATCCTTCGCATGAAGTAGGCGCTGATAAAGAGCGCAAACAGAGACGTGGCGACCGCAAGAAACACGCCAAGACCGACTTTCACTGGGGGCAGGGACCACGCACTTTCGGCGCGAACGTTTTCGATCGGGTGCTGCTGCTCGATCCAGGGCTTGGTGTTTAGCGTTTGCCGCAATAGCCACCCTACAATAATGGCCACAATTGCGGCCGCAACCACCAATGCGATGGTCACGACTACGTTTCCTCGAGGCCCCTGGTTTTCTCACCCGGCGGCTGGTTTTGCGGTATGAAGTCCTCATCGACGCCCGGCACGCTATAGTCGTAAGCCCAGCGATAGACCACCGGTAGCGTCGGGCCAAAGTTGCCGTGTTTCGGCGGGGTATCAGGGGTTTGCCACTCCAGCGTGGTGGCGCCCCAGGGGTTGCCACCCGATGGCTTGCCTTTGAAATAACTCCAGACCAGGTTGTACAAAAACACCACTTGGATGGCACCCACGATCAACGCCACTATGGTGATACCGGCATTCAAGGAGTGCGCCGATTCGGGAAGAAAATCAGTGTTTCCCATGGCGTAATATCGGCGGGGCACGCCCAAAAAGCCCAGATAATGCATGGGATAATAGATGGCATAGCTCCCGAGGAAGGTGGCCCAGAAGTGAAACTTGCCCAGGGTATCGTTCAGCATGCGCCCGGTGATCTTGGGGTACCAGTGGTAGATCGCCCCGAACACAACCATGATGGGCGCCACGGCCATCACCATATGGAAGTGGGCGACCACGAACATGGTGTCGGAAAGCGGGAGATCCACGGTCACGTTACCCAGGAACAGGCCCGTTAACCCGCCGTTGATAAATGTGAAGACGAAGCCGATGGCAAATAGCATGGGAACGGTGAGGTGGATGTTACCCCGCCACAGCGTCAGCACCCAGTTGTAGACCTTGATAGCGGTGGGGATGGCGATGACCAGCGTGGTGATGGCGAAGAAGAAGCCGAAGTACGGGTTCATGCCGCTGACGTACATGTGGTGCGCCCACACCACGAGGCTCAGGGCGCCGATGGCCAGGATCGCCCACACCATCATCCGATAGCCGAAGATGTTTTTTCTCGCATGCACACTGATGAGATCGGAGACCATTCCGAAAGCGGGTAGGGCGACGATATAGACCTCGGGATGGCCGAAGAACCAGAACAGGTGTTGAAACAAAATCGGGCTGCCGCCCCCGTAATCAAGCTGTTGTCCCATCGAAACGATAGCGGGCATGAAGAAACTGGTACCCAGCAAGCTGTCCAAGGTCATCATGATGCAGCTGACGAACAAGGCGGGAAAGGCCAACAGGGCCAGGATAGTGGCCATGAAAATGCCCCATACCGTCAAGGGCAGGCGCATCATCGTCATCCCCCGGGTGCGCGCCTGCAACACTGTCACCACATAGTTCAAACCACCCATGGTGAAACCAACGATAAAGAAAGCCAGGGAAACGAGCATCAAAATAATGCCCCAACTCGCCCCCGGAGTGCCCTCGAGGATGGCCTGGGGCGGGTACAGGGTCCAGCCGGAACCCGTGGGCCCGCCGGGCACGAAGAAGCTTGCCATAAGTAACAGCACGGCGAACAGATAGACCCAGTAACTCACCATGTTTACATAGGGGAAAACCATATCGCGGGCGCCGACCATCAGCGGGATGAGGTAGTTGCCGAAACCTCCTAAGAAGAGCGCCGTGAGCAGGTAGATGACCATGATCATGCCGTGCATGGTCACAAACTGCAGGTAAGTGCCTGGGGTGATAAAGGAAAAGGTGTTCGGGTACCCCAGTTGCAACCGCATGATCCCCGACAACACCAAAGCCACCAACCCCACCGCTATCGCGGTGATCGAGTACTGGATGGCGATGACTTTGGCGTCTTGGCTCCAGATGTATTTCCCAATGAAAGTTTTCGGATGGTAGAGCTCTACCTCTTCAACTTCGGCAGGTGGGACGTAATCCGATTCGTCATGTGCGACGTAAGCCATTAATATTTCCTCTTCGCTAGTTCTTTAATTACGCAACGCAGTCCAAACCGCTTACTCAGAAGAGACCTTCCGGCGGGGCCGGCCGTCACAAGGTATTGATGTAAGCAACCACGTCATTGATTGCCTGATCGTCAACCAGAAGGTCGGCCATGAAGCCCATCTGCGGACCGTACATGTCTTGTGGGTGGGCGCCGCGTATACCTTGTTTGAAATTTTTCAATTGAGTAACCATATACCAATCGCTCATACCCGCATGCCGCGGGGCATTTGTGGACCATCTGCCTTGCCCCTTAGGACCGTGACAAACCCCACAGGTCGCATAAATCTTTTTACCATGTGCTGCATCCCCGTTTACCGTGGCGGGGGCGGGCTTGTCGGGCAGCGTCTTGATATAAGCGACGACATTCTCGATGGCGACCTCATCGACCAGCGTCGCCGCCATCGGCGCCATCATTTTACCGAACACATCCTCGTCGTGTGTACCCCGCGCACCTTGCTTGAAATATTTCAATTGCCGTTGCATGTACGAGTCTTGCAGTCCGCTCAATTTCGGCGCATTCAGCGCAAGATTACCCTCTCCTTGCGGGCCATGACAGGCCGCACACGTAGCATAGAGTGGATCGCCCGCTACCGCATCGCCGGCTCCACGAGAGGAGGATTGCGCGAACGTCGGGTGGCTGCTTAACCACGTATGAAACGCGGTCTGTTCCTCTACCACGACGCTGCCGCGCATGGCGAAGTGTGCAATGCCACATAGTTCTTCACAGAGGATCTCAAATTTCCCGGTCCGGGTGGGGGTGAACCAGATATAGGGGACCATGCCCGGCACCAGATCCATTTTGACCCGGAACTGTGGCACTGTAAAGTTATGCAGAACGTCCGTGGAGCGGAGCAACACCTTGACCGGCTTGTCGATAGGGAGGTGTACCTCGTTGCTGGCTATCAGCACATCGTCCTGTCCATTTGGGTCGTCTGTATTTATACCAAACGGGTTTTCAACGCTAACGTATTTGGTATCGACCGTGCCCAACACGCCATCCTTCCCGGGAAAGCGAAAGCTCCAGTGCCACTGCTGGCCAATCGCCTCAATCACCGACGCTTCTTTCGGGACCTCGACGAATTTTGCCCACACAAACAAGCCGGGTGCCAACATGGCGACGACGCCTAGCGTGGTAAATCCGGTGAGCCACCACTCCAGCTTCTTGTTCTCGGGTTCATATACCGCCCGTCTTCCCTTCTGGTAACGGTAGCGGACCACGGCATAGGCCATAAAAAAATTGATTGCGACGAAGACAAACCCCGTGACCCAGAAAGTGATCGTTACTGTGTCATCGATCATGCCCCAGTTGGAGGCGATCGGCGTGAAATACCACGGGCTCAGAAAGTGAAACAGGATGGAGCCAACGACAAGCAACACCAACACAATCGCAACAGCCATGATTTGTTAAATCGCTCCTCGCCTTATTTAGTTGATATGTCTCGCCGCTCGCTCCGCGGCTCCCGGCGCTGCTCGCGACGATCCGTTCACATGCTCTCGGGTTTCGATTTCCCACGAATCGTCTCGCGCGGGGTAGGTCTGTAACCACCTACACCGGCGATCGACGCACATTATGCTCAACAACATCCCCGAATTCCAGATCCTGATTTAGAATGTAATGTTGGTAACACCCGTGAAAGTGCATATTCAGTACGGACCCAAACCCGAACACCTCGCCGCGCTGCGCGAGCGCCTGCACCCGGAAATCCAGTTGACCGTTGGAGATGGTCCGCCGCGGCCGGCCGATTTCGAGATCCTCGTCCACGGATTTCCAAGCCGCGCGGATGTCGCGGCGAGCCCGAAGCTGCGCGCGCTCATCGTTCCCTGGGCGGGCGTCCCGATCGAGACCCTGGATCTCATGCGGACGTTCCCCGGCATTCCCGTCCACAGCCTGCACTATAACGTAGGGCCTACCGCGGAGATGGCGATCGCGTTGTTGCTCGCGGCGGCCAAGATGATCGTGCCCTTTGATCGTAACTTCCGCCGCCACCGCTGGGCCTCGCCCTTCCAGGATACGCCGGGCGGTGTGGCTCTCGAGGGTAAAACCGCGCTTATCCTCGGCTATGGACGCGTGGGACGCCGTGTGGCGAGCACCTGCCGCACCTTAGGCATGCATGTGATGGCGACGCGTCAGCACCCCGAACCCGCGCCTCCCGATGAGGTCTACGCTCCGGAGGCGCTGCCGAGCCTCCTGCCGAACGCTCACGCGCTCATCCTCTGTGCGCCTCATACCCCGCGCACGGACGGGTTGATCGGCGAGAAGGAGCTAGCGTTGCTCCCACCCGATACGGTGCTGGTCAACGTCGCTCGCGGCGCGATTGTGCAAGAAGACGCACTGTATCGCGCACTCAAGGCGAGGAGGCTGTTCGCGGCGGGACTCGACGTGTGGTACCGTTATCCTACCGAGGCCGAGCGGGAGCTCGGTGTCGCGGCCGCCCCGTCAAGCTTCCCGTTCCAGGATCTGGATAACGTCGTCATGAGCCCCCATCGGGCGGGCTGGTCCAACGAGACGGAGATCGCGCGCTCCGTCCATTTGGCCGCCTTGCTCAACGCCGCCGCGCGCGGCCAGCCTATGCCCCACCGCATCGATACTCACTCCGGCTACTGAATCCTCGACGCGCCTCGATCTACTCCGAGTTCTGGTCGAGCCGCAGGGCCGCGGAGTTAATGCAGTAACGCATTCCCGTCGGCGCGGGGCCATCGGTAAAGACATGGCCGAGGTGGGCGTCGCAGACGCTGCAGAGGACCTCGGTGCGCCGCATGCCATGGCTAGCGTCGCTTACGGCGCTCACGCCGTCTTCCTGGGCGGGCGACCAAAAGCTCGACCAACCGGTGCCCGAATCGAATTTGGTCTTGGAATCGAAGAGCGGCGCGCCACAGCATACGCAGCGATACATGCCGGGCTCCTTGCAGGCATGGTAGGCGCCGGAGAACGGCGGTTCGGTCCCGTGGGCACGGCAAACGGTGTACTGTTCGTCGCTGAGCAGCGAGCGCCATTCGGCTTCTGTTTTGGTGATTTTCATGCAGGGCTCCGTGTAGACGATAGCTCTCAGCAGTCCCGGAACGTCATGGTAAGAAACGCGGCTTGGCCGGCTGCGCGGGCGATAAACTCGCGCTGGATGGCGTAGGCCTCTTGTTCGCGGAAACGTGAATCCCGACAGCCGGTCGGATCGAATTTTCCACTCAGGTCTTGGAGATAATGTACCATCTCATGCACGATCAGCCCGCGGGTCGATACGGTATCTTGAGACTTTAGACGCTCATCAATGTAAATCGTGCCCTGGTTGTCATACCAGCCGATGGCGCCGCACTTCTTTCCGCCACAGGCATGCTCGACGAAAAACCGGTGCGGGGCATATTCGATGACGGGTAGGTGGGTGGGGCTGGGATAATGGGACAACATCACGGCCCAACTCATCAGGGCCGCAATCGCATCGGTGGAATCCATCTCCAGTACCTCCTCCGCGGCTCGGCCGTGGTCCGGTTTGTAGGTTGCGGCAGCCGCGCCGCCAGTGATCCCGGTGATTCCGCCGCCGGGCTAGGGATCAATCTTACGCCGCTTACTCCCTTGCGGGAAGAAGTGCCCGGAGCGCGTCCCAGTCTAAGCGATCGCGATCGATTTTTAGATATGCGATCCCATCCTCGCCGACCACGACCGCTTCGGCGACGCCCGCCAGGCCGCCGAGCTTTGCTGCGAGCGTTCCGGCCTCGGTGCTCGAAAGTTGACCGACCTTGACCATGTGATTGCTGAGGTGCCGCGGCAGGCTGGTCCGGCTTGCGATCAGGAACCAGAGCGCGGTGATCATGGTACAGAACGCGAACACCCCGGTGATCCCGAGTTTCCCCAGCAGCCAGCCGCCCAGCGCTCCGCCGATAAAGATCCCGAGGAACTGCGACATAGCATAGATCCCGAGGGCCGTGCCGCGCCGGTCCGCGGGCGCCACACGCGACACCAAGGCGGGGAGGTGCGCCTCCAGGAAGTTGAAACCGCTGAAGAAGAGAGCCACCAGCAGCAAGAGTGGTGCGTAGGCGTTGTGAACGAAGAAAAGTCCAAGTTCCGCGCATCCGAGGAAGGTGATGGCGCCGAGAAAGATGGCCTTACCCTTCGCGCCTCGATCGGCCAGAGGCAGAAAAGGCGCCATGACGAGGAACGAGATCAGGAGAGCGGGCAAGTACACCTGCCAGTGATCGGCGCTCTCGAGGTTCGCATGGTCGTGCAAGGCGATCGGCAGGGCGACGAAGCTGGCCATCAAGCTCATATGCAACAGCATGATGCCGGCGTCAAGACGCAGTAGCTCGGGATGCGCTAGGGTCGCGCGCAGGTGGCTCAATTGGGGCTCGCATTCGCGGTGAAACGTGCTGCGCTCGGGCTCGGGCACGGCGAGGAATAAGACCGCGAGGGCAGCCAGCGCCAAGGCGGCCGAGATCCAAAACAAACCCTGCAAACCTACCCGCGCATCGAGCACGGGCCCCATGACAAAGGCGCTGGCGAAGGCGAGGCCGATGGTGATGCCGATGAAAGCCATGACCTTGGTACGTTGTTCCTCGCGGGTGAGATCGGCCGCCAAGGCCATCACCGCGGCGGAGATGGCTCCGGTGCCTTGCAGTCCGCGGCCCAGGATGACACCGAGGATGTGATCGGAGAGGGCGGCGGTAGCGCTGCCGATCGCGAATAACACCAGCCCCGCGGCGATGACGGGCTTGCGCCCGAGCCGGTCGGAGAGGCTTCCGAACGGGATCTGAAACAGGGCCTGGGTAAGACCGTAAGCGCCTAGCGCGAGGCCGGTGAGAAGCGGGGTTGCGCCCGCGAGTCGGGTAGCGTACAAGGAAAATACCGGTACGATAAGGAAGAGTCCGAACATCCGTAGCAGATAGATCGCACTGAGCGAGGCCGCCGCGCGCAATTCGATTGTGCTCATTCTGAATGCCCCGCCGTTCACGGCGGGCACTTTAGCATTGGGGTTTGCAAAGGGGAGTAGTGCAACTCTCCCCTTTGGTCAAGGGCGGGGTTCATACCCCGCCCGCGAAGTAAAATTGATTCTCGGGCCCGATGGCGCCATGCCGTTTTGCCTCATCGCCACGATCATCCTTAAAATTCGAAACTTGGGTAGCGTAACGCTTCATGGAAACCATTCGCGTCCGCGGCGCGCGGACGCATAATCTAAAGAACATCGACATCGACTTGCCGCGCGGCGCCCTCACCGTAATCACGGGGCTCTCGGGTTCGGGCAAATCCTCCTTGGCCTTCGATACCCTCTATGCCGAGGGTCAACGGCGTTATGTCGAATCGCTATCCACCTACGCGCGCCAATTCTTATCCATGATGCAAAAGCCGGATGTCGATTCTATCGAAGGCCTTTCACCCGCCATCGCCATCGAACAAAAATCCACTTCGCACAATCCGCGCTCGACGGTGGGGACCACCACCGAGATCTACGATTATCTGCGCCTGCTGTTTGCGCGGGCCGGGGAACCCCGTTGCCCGGAGCATGGTTCGGTGCTCGCGGCGCAGACCATCAGCCAAATGGTTGATCAAGTGCTGGCCGAGCCCGAGGGCACGCGCGTGATGTTGCTGGCGCCGGTGGTCCAAGGCCGCAAGGGCGAGCACCGCGACATCCTCGACGCACTCGGCAAGCAAGGCTTCGTGCGCGCCCGCGTCGACGGCCGCCTGATCGATCTCGACGAGCCGCCCACGCTGGCATTATACAAAAAACATGCTATCGAGGCGGTGGTCGATAGGCTCAAGGTGAGGGCCGATCTCGAGCTGCGTTTGGCCGAATCGTTCGAGACGGCGATCAAGCTCTCCGGGGGCGTCGCCCGGGTCGCATTCATCGACGACCCGGAACGCCTGGAGCTGGTGTTCTCGGCGCGCTTTGCCTGCCCGCATTGCGCTTACAGCATCGAGGAGCTCGAGCCACGCCTGTTCTCCTTCAACAATCCGGCCGGCGCCTGCCGCGATTGCGACGGGCTCGGGATCGCCGAGTTCTTCGACCCCGCGCAGATCGTGCGGCACCCCGAGTTGAGCCTGCCGGGCGGCGCGATCCCGGGGTGGGACCGGCGCAATGTGCATTATTTCCAGCTCATGTCGGATCTGGCCGCGCACTATGGCTTCGATCTCGATGCCTCGTTCAAAAACCTGCCCGAACCGATGCAACACCTCGTCCTCGAGGGCAGCGGGAGCGAGGCGATCGCGTTCCACTATACCGGCAGCGAGGGTGCGACACGGACGCGCCGCCATCGCTTCGAAGGGGTCATTCCGAACCTGAAACGGCGCTACCGGGACACCGAATCCAACCTGGTCCGCGAGGAGCTGCGAAAGTATATCAGCACCAAGGCCTGTCCCGCGTGTAAGGGCACACGTCTCGGAACCCAGGCGCGCTCGGTCTTCGTCGGCGGCTTGCGCTTGCCGGAGATCACTGCGATGACGGTGGAGAAGGCGCGGGAATTTTGCGAGGCTCTCCGTCTCGAGGGTTACAAGGGCGAGATCGCGGCCAGGATTGTGAAGGAAATCGGCACCCGGCTCCGGTTTCTGGCTAATGTCGGGCTCGACTATCTCACGCTCGATCGCAGCGCCGATTCGCTCTCCGGGGGGGAAGCGCAGCGGATCCGCCTTGCGAGCCAGTTGGGCGCGGGCCTCGTGGGTGTCATGTACGTGCTCGACGAGCCCTCGATCGGTCTCCACCCGCGCGACAATCGGCGCCTCCTCAGTACGCTTTGCCACCTCCGTGACCTCGGCAATACAGTGATCGTGGTCGAGCACGATGAGCAAGCGATCTGGGCCGCGGACCACGTGCTCGACATGGGACCGGGCGCCGGGATCCACGGCGGCCGGGTGGTCGCCGCCGGTCCAGCGGCGACTGTGGCGCAGCATACGGAATCGCTGACCGGCCAGTATCTCTCCGGCCGGCGGGCGATCGCCTTGCCGCGCGTCCGGACTCCCGCCGATGGCAGACCCGCTTTATACCTTTATGGGGCCCGGGGAAACAATCTCAAATCGATAGACGTGGAGTTTCCCTTGGGGCTCATGATCTGTGTGACCGGCGTGTCCGGATCGGGGAAGTCGACGCTCATCAACGATACTCTGTATCCGATCGCGGCGCGGCGCTTGCACCAGGCGCATATCGAGCCGAAGCCGTATGCCGAGGTCAAGGGGATCCAATGGTTGGATAAGGTCGTCGACATCGATCAAAGCCCCATCGGGCGCACCCCGCGTTCCAATCCGGCTACTTATACCGGTCTATTCGCTCCGGTGCGCGAGCTTTTTTCCGCCACCCAGGAAGCGCGTTCACGCGGCTATATGCCGGGCCGCTTCAGCTTCAACGTCAAGGGCGGGCGCTGCGAGGCCTGCCAGGGCGAGGGCATGATCAAGGTCGAGATGCACTTTCTCCCCGACGTTTATGTGGCGTGTGATCTCTGCAAGGGCTCGCGCTATAACCGCGAGACGCTCGATGTCAAGTACAAGGGCAAGAACATTGCCGAAGTTCTCGATATGACGGTGGAGGAGGCGCGGGCCTTCTTTGATCCCGTTCCGGCGATTGCGGCCAAGCTCCAAACCTTGATGGAGGTCGGGGTGTCTTACCTCAAGCTCGGCCAAAACGCCACCACGCTGTCGGGCGGGGAAGCCCAACGCGTGAAGCTATCGCGCGAGTTGTCGCGGCGCGATACCGGCGCCACGCTGTACATCCTGGACGAGCCCACGACCGGTTTGCATTTCCACGACATCGAGCAGCTACTGCACGTGCTCCATCGGCTTCGCGATCGCGGCAATACGGTGGTCGTCATCGAGCACAATCTGGAGGTGATCAAGACCGCGGATTGGATCATCGATCTCGGGCCGGAGGGCGGAGAGGGCGGCGGACGGATCGTCGCGGTGGGCACGCCCGAGATGCTGGCGGCCGACCCGAGCTCTTACACCGGGATGCATTTAGCGCCGGTGCTGGCGCGCCACGCTCCGAAAGAATCGCCTGCAATATGCGCGCAACCGGCCTAGGTGCGGTCCCAGACAATATCGCCTAGCTCCGGCACATACAGCTTTGCGGTCAAATCGGCTCCCGCCCGGCCGGCGGTCCGAACTCTGATTCTCCGTGACGGTTTTCCGGGGTGATACCGGCAATCAGAGCATTCAGATCGTAACCGGCTCGCACCGGTTCGATCACAATGCGGCCACCTTCCGCGCGTACCTCCACCGGCTGTTTCAGCGTGATCTTGGCCGCTTCCAGGACGAAGGCGGGAATGCGGATACTCGCGCTGTTCCCCCATTTTTTTACAATGATGGGCATCATGCTTTCCTCCAGTCTATAAGCTTCCGGGAAGTCTGAGACGACCCGCGAGATGGGTCAACAAAGCCTGCGCCGACTGTTCTACGTTTAACAATGCCGATGATTCGCTGTGCTATGATTGAGTCGGCGAATCTCCGTAAGGAGGACGGCATATGGCGGCAAACGTTCAATTTCTGACGAACGAAAAGGGCGATCGGGTTTCCGTAGTCTTGCCAGTGGCAGAATATGAGGAGTTATTGGAAGACTTGGAGGATTTGGCACGTATCGCGGAACGTCGAGAAGAACCTGCTATGACACCGGCTAAAGGCGGATGGCCTTATATAGAACTGAACGTGGAAAACATCGGCTGAAAAAGACGTACGGCTTCCACGCGAGGTCATTGGACGCCTCATCACCACCACTGAAGGATTGATGGAAAACCCCTTTCCTCCAGGTGTGCGTAAACTCTCGGGGACGAAGCATAACCTACAGGTTAAGATCAGGCGACTACCGCATAGTCTATAGCGTCGATGGTGACAGCCTTACGATCGAAATCGTTAGGGCAGGTCAGCGCAAAGAAGTTTACCGACAATAGGGGTGCAGTGGTCGTAGTCGATGTAGGGCGGGTGAGGGCGCAAGCCCGGTAACCCGCCGAACCGACCCGCCGTAGCGGGTCTCATTGAACCTCGTGCGCATACGGAGTCGTCGTCCCCGCCGACGTATTCGGCGGAATACGCTGACGCGATTCCCTCCTGTCATAGCTTTGTCGGGCGCCGTCTTTACGCGCAACAAGTTCCGGAGAAACTCAAACGAAGACCCCTAGGATAACGCTTGAAGCCTTGAAGACGGCCAACCCTCTATTGCCCGCAATCAGGCCAAGCGACTTCAGGCCGTCCAGCGTGATGGTGGCAGCGATCGAGCCTCCGCCGTCTAGATTGAGGGCCACTTCGGCGTTGACCGCTCCGGGCGTGACTGCGGCGACTGTTCCCCTGAGCTGATTTCGGGCAGACAGACGCATGTCGTGGGCCTCGGTCGCGATGATGATCGAGGATGACTTCACTAGCGCGAACGCCGTCGTATTGATGCGCAACCCGAGGGATTCCGTGCTTTCCCGCGTCACTATGGCCACGATCGTTCCACCGCCAGGAAGCGTCAGCTCCACCTGATCATTGACAGCGCCAGCGCGGATGGCGGTGACAGTTCCCATAAGCTGATTGCGGGCGCTGGTTCTCATGTTCAGTGTCCTCATAAGGTTCAAGTCGTTGCCGAGGTCTATGGCCTCATCGCTCAGCAACTGTACGAACTTGTGGTGAACGGCGTCGATCTGCGCAAATCGCTCCACGAGCTGTTTGCCTTGCTCCGTGAGGCACGTGGAGCCTCCACCGCGACCACCGGTGCTGCGCTCCACCAAGGGTGCAGCGGCCACGTTGTTCATGGTGTCCACGGCATCCCAAGCGGCCTTGTAGCTCATGCCTATCGCCTTCGCTGCCTGGGTGATGGAACCGTGCTCCGCGATGGCGCGTAGAAGTCCGATACGCCCCTTGCCGCCGAGGTTGTCGCCACCGACGGTCATCCAGACAACGCCATCGAGCTCGATCGGTTTGCTCTTCTTCCGCATGTCAGCCATCAATATTCCCTGGATTGGTCTGGAACCGATGAATCTCAAGTGGCCACCATCTCGCACGCTGCGCTCAGGTCGACAACCCGACCGTCTTCCAGGTGCACGACCTCTTCAGCGAAATGCCTCACGTCTTCCTCGTCGTGGGTAATGAGCAGCACAGGAAGTCCCAATCGCTGCTGCAGATCGCTGAGCTCGCTTCGCAATCGCTGCCGCAGGTTTCTGTCGAGTGCGGCAAAGGGCTCGTCGAGAAGCAACGCCCTGGGCTGCGTGACCAGCGCCCGGGCGAGCGCCGTGCGCTGACGTTGTCCTCCGGCGAGTTGCTCCGGGTAGCGCCGCTCGACGGGTTCAAGGCCAAACGCCTTGATCCAGCGATCGACGGCTTCATTCGCAATGTCACGGGGAGGGTTGCGCCAACCGAGCCTTAATCCGAACGCAATATTCTGTCGCACCGTCAGGTGCGGAAATAGCGCGTAGTCCTGAAAGACATAGGCCAACCGGCGATCCTGCGCCGCGAGGTTGATTCCGGTGCGGTCGTCAAATACCACCTCTCCGGCTAGGCTCACACGACCACGATCCGGCCGAGTCAGAGCCGCGATGATTTTGAGCGTCTGGCTCTTCCCCGCTCCGGAAGGACCAAACAGCACCAATCGCTGCGATTGGCTCTGGAAGCGCACCATCAGGTCAAACCGACCCTTGGCCTGCTCGAAGCGCTTTGCGACATCGATGTCCCAGACCACAACGCCTCCCATCAGCCCTGTCCAGCCACCCGACCGGGGACCAGTCGGCCTGCAGCGAGCAATACGGCCATGCAAGTGACGGAGGTCACCAGTACGAGGGCTCCGGCGACATCATCCTGACCAGCCTGTACGGCCTCGTAAACCGCGATGGATAAGGTCTGGGTCTTGCCCGGAATGCTGCCGGCGACCATCAGCGTCGCACCAAACTCTCCCGTTGCCCGCGCAAAGGCCAGCAGCAAGCCAGCGAGGATGCTCCGCCAGGCCAGCGGCAGAGAAACCCTGAAGAACACGCCCCATTCGCGCACCCCGAGCACGCGGGCGGCCTGCTCCAGTTGCGGGTCGATAGATTCAAAAGCGGCCCTGGCAGACTTGAAGACGAGGGGAAACGCCACGATCGTGGCGGCGATCACGGCGCCTTGCCAGGTGAAGATGAGGTTAATGCCGAACTGTTGCTTGAGCCAACTGCCCAGCGGCCCTTGGCTGCCGATGAGCACCAGCAGGTAGTAACCGAGGACGGTTGGCGGCATGACCATTGGCAAGGTGAACGCTGCATCCAGCAGATCTCGTCCCCAAAACCGCTTGCGTGCCAACATGTAACCCACACCGACGCCGAGTACCAGGTTCAGTGCAGTCGCCCACCCGGCCACCTTCAGCGTCAGGGTCAATGCGATCCAAGCGCCGTCCATCGACAATGCTCAAGGCATTCCGAATCCATACTTGGCCAACACGCCTCGGGCTTTCGGCGACATGATGAACTCGATGAATTTCTTGGCCGCGTCCGTGTTTGCACTCGCTGCGACGGGGGCGATTGGGTACAAGATCGGCGTGGGCGTCGGCACTGAGAGGGCGACCTTGACCTTGTCCGGCATCAACGCTGCGTCGGTCGCATAGACGAAACCGGCGTCGACCTCGCCGCGTGCCACGTAATCGAGTGCCTGCCGCACGTTTTGCGCGCCGATCATCTTCGACTCAATGGCAGACCACAGCCCTTCCTCTTCCAACGATGCTTTGGTGTAGCGGCCCGCAGGAACGCTCGCGGGCAGCCCAATGGCTACCCGCTTGTATGCCGGTTGTGCGAGATCGCTCAGGGACTTCAAAACGATGCTGCCCGGCACGGGCACGATGACTACCAGAGAGTTGGAAACGAAGTTGCGTCGGTCGGAGGCTTTCACCAAGGCTTGAGCCTGAGCCTGGTCCATGTTCTCCTGGTCTGCGCTCGCAAACACATCCACCGGTGCCCCCTTGGCGATCTGCTGCAGCAGGGCGCCGGATGCACCGAAGTTGAGCTGCACCTTGGTATCTGGAAACTTTGCTTCGAATAGCGGTGCCAGTTCGCGGAAGGCGTTAGTGAGACTGGCTGCGGCTGAGACCGTAAGTTCCGCAGCAGAGACGGCGAAACTCAATACCGCTCCAGCGAGCGTGACCAACCCAAGGCGAACGGACTTCATAGCTGACTCCCCCTGCTCGAGGCAAGCGCAGTATATCAGCGTTTATAACGGTCTGTCCTCTCGAGCGCTCGAACGGATTACCGCCGAATGTCTTGGCGGTCCGGTATTTCACCACGCTTACGTTTTGAGTCGCCACCGCGCGCATACATAGGGGCTTTACCGGTGTTCTTAACCCACTCGAATATTAACTTTTCGTCCGGAGGCGTACCGTGTCTCATTGGCCCATGTCCATACTGTGAGTATGCGAGTGATTCCGGTTCATCAGCGGGTCCGCGTCAACCCTATCAGGCAGGCCGTCACCATCAGTGTCCGCGTTGAACGGATTGGTTCTGAGAATGTTGGCTTCCACGTCGTCACTGACCCCGTCACTGTCGGTGTCCACCCCACTCTTTACCAACTGGTACCGCCAGGTGCTGCCAACAAAAGCATTACCCGCCAGATCCCAGATACCGTCGTTCATCAACCGGACCCGCACCTTCTTTACTGGCGTCGCATACCCGGTAAACACGTACGGACCCGCGCCCTTGCCATGCACCCTGGTGGCGGGGGACCCATTCACACGCAGGTCCTGGGGGATTACCCCAACGACCGCCTCACTGAAGATAACAGTCACGGACGGCAGGGCCGTGATGTAGCGGAACAAACGGAACGGTACCTGGTATATTACCTCAGGTGCCCTGGTATCGAGGGCCGTGGCCCGGCGACCGACGGAGGAGGAAGAGGAGAAGCCGGCCGGCGCCGGCGGCCCGGCAAGGTACTCCTGGGATACTCCGTCCAAGAACGAATGCCATCGCCAGAATATAGGGTCTGCCGGTGACAGCGAGACGTTCAGCATGTCACCACCGACCCGGCTGTGGACGTTGCCATGATAAGGCGCCGATACAGCGCAGCCCAAGTGCGCCCGGTTGGTGAAGTCAAACAGATCGTTTTGTCCGCCGCCCGTATCACAGGCTTTCTTATTTGACGGTCGCAGCTTCGTCCCACCTGGGACCGTGAACCAAGTCGGTTTAGGAGTCAAAGCATAAGTAGCCTTTCTGTTTAAATGGTTGATTGCAACGCCCGTCGGGATAACTGTGCCTGGGTTCCAGGTGACCGTAGTAGGGTAGCCAAACTCCCGGCGCCACGTATTGAAGCGACCGATATAAGCGCGGTGGAAGTCAAAAAACAACGTGCCATAGCCTGCCGTCCCAAAGTTTATGCTGCTATGCCACAGCTTGTGTTCCTTTAGCGCGCGGCCGCGGATCACATTGCGATCGAGTTCTGGGTGGTTAGCTAGGTAAATGTCCTCCGCTTGGCGGGTGATGTCGGTTTTATTACGTTCGACGCTGATAATGGTTTGCGCACTACACACATCGGCGCCCGCTTGGACATCAACTGAAACGGTTCGGTCAACCGGTCCTTCATTTAGCGGATGTATCTGACTAGCATCCGGTTTCCAATAGAACGCGATGCCTGGCCCTTGGAAATCCGCGGGTGCCATCGGCGTTGTGCTCCAGAGGAACTGAGTGGATTCCTGGTAGTCCTTAAGAATGTCACCGCTGACACTCCATTGATAGCTTAGGGGGGTACCGCCTCCGGTTACAGTGGCGGTAAGCGCGGCCTTTTGCCCGACGTTCATAATGGAGGTGCCTCCACTGATGCTGACGGTGCATTCAGCGCTGGCGGTGTTGGTATTGAATAGGAAGAAAACGCTTGCCACCGATATCATTAAGATGGGAACGTGCTGGAGCTCTATGCTTTTTATGCGAGTCATGACAACTATCTCCTTGCGATAATTTTCCTTAAGAGGCGATCCATCGCGCTACTGCTCGTCCTTCGAATGTTCGCTGGTGGGAAGAGGGCATTACTTGTGCCCTATATAAAATGTTCCTGAGATTCAGTCGGTTGCCGGATATATCCTATTTTCCAATAATTTCTAGCGTCGTGAATTGAAGACATTTCGATTGCTTACCGTCACACGCACCGATCCTTCACGGCCGCAGGCTAATCGGGAACCGGTCGAGACAACCAGAGTAAACCAACCATGCCAGCATTGATCTGCGGTTCCATCGCCTATGACAACATCATGGTATTTCCGGATCGCTTTAAGAACCATATCCTGCCCGAGAAGATCCACATCCTGAACGTCTCATTCATGGTGCCGGAGATGCGCCGTGAGTTCGGCGGCTGCGCGGGAAACATTGCTTACAATCTCAAGCTCCTCGGCGAAGATCCGTTGCCGGTGGCGGCGGCCGGCCGCGACTTCGGGCCCTATGCCGAATGGATGGACCGCTGCGGGATTAGGCGCGATCATATTCGCGTCCTGAGCGATACACTCACGGCGCAGGCTTTTATTACGACGGATCTGGATGATAATCAAATCACGGCCTTTCATCCGGGCGCGATGAGCCTCTCGCACCTGAATCCGGTACCGGCAGTGGAGGGACGCTCGGTCGGTATCATCGCGCCCGACGGCCGTGACGGCATGCTCCAGCATGCCGACCAATTCGTGCAAATGGGCGTTCCGTTCATCTTCGACCCGGGCCAGGGCATGCCGATGTTCGGCGCCGAGGATCTTCGGGCCTTCATCGAAAAAGCCGCGTGGGTGACCGTGAACGATTACGAATGGCATCTGATGCAGGAACGCACCGGCCTGACCCCGGAGGAAGTCGCGGCCCGCGTCGAGGCGCTGGTCATCACGCGCGGGGCGCAAGGCTCGCGGATCTTCACGGCTTCGGGTTGTTACGAGATCCCGCCGGCAAAGCCGCGCGCGGTTACGGACCCGACCGGCTGCGGGGACGCCTATCGCGCGGGTCTCCTCTTCGGGATCCTCAACGACCTCGATTGGGAGACGACCGGCCGCATCGCATCGCTCATGGGAGCGATCAAGATCGAGTGCACCGGTACGCAGAATCACCGCATCAAGCGGCCGGAGCTCGAGGTGCGTTATCGGGAGAGCTTCGGCACCGGCTTCTAAAGTGATTCGCCGATACCCCCTGGGCGGGAACTTGGCGCGTATATTCAGCAGGCATTCAGCATGCGTGGGCTAAATTGTCCGCCAGCATCGGGGATGCTCCCGAAATGAGGAGGTATATCATGTTGACGTCTCGTCTGTCTATCCACATCGCGGCCTTAGTCTTGGCGATCGGCCTATGCGTTCCCGCGGCCGGTCAAGCGTGGAACTTTGGTTACCGCTCGTCCCAGGGATCCCATGCCTATGGCGGTTATGGCTATCGGCACCAGTCGCCACGTTATTCTTATTACCAGCCGCACTACCGGCATCAGTACCGGGCGCCGTGGTACGGGTACCATCAACCGGCCCGGCCGCATCGGCCCTATCGGCACTCTTACTACTATCCCTATTATCGCTGGTGCCTGTACTGAACCGGCGCGTTACGAACGGCGCTCAGAGGATCCCCCCTCGGCTTTGCGCCGAGGGGCTTGTGCCGGGCAAGGCCGCCGGTCAAAATAACGCCAGGCGCATATATGAATAACAACGCAGCGTGACGAGGAGGGCGTTATGATCAAGTCAGTTCTCCGGTGGGGGATTTTTCTTTGTTTCTTTACATCCGCGGCGGCGCAACCGCTGATTCAACAGCGCTCCGATATCGCCGGAAACTGGGTGATAGAAGGCACCGCTCTCAACCTGACGGGTAAGCGCTCTCCGGAAACTTCCAAATGGACATTCGGTAAGGACGGCGTCCTATCGATGACGAGCTTGTATATGTTCTCCGAAACCCTGACGGGCGGTGGCCGCGAGATGACCATCACGGACACCTATGATGTCACCGAGGGTAAGATTGTGACCGGCCGCAGCGGGACCTTCGAGGTGATCGAAAAGACACCCGCCGCGATGACTCTGAAGAGTTTGTCCTCGTCGCTGCACTATTTTTTGAAAAAGAAATAGGGCGCCTGGCGGCGCGCCGGTCACCCGGACGAGATTGCCTCGCTGCCGCAAAGGACCCGATCGAGCTCCTCGAAACGCTTGATGGGGGGACGGCATTGCTGGCCTTCGCAGAGGTAGGCCACGGCGCTGTCGTGAGCTTCCCGCCGCGCCAGAAGGCCGGGAAGCTCCGTGACGGTCGAGGGAATCGCCAGCGCCAGCCGTTGCGGTGCGTAGCGTTGGGCGCAGCGCCGATGCCAATTCTCCGCGGGCTTATCGCCTCGGATCACCACGGAGATCGGCGGCGCGAGATACTCTTCCAATGCGAGGAGCAAGGCATTGTGAGCGGTAGGGTAGCGTTCGACGGCGCCCCAGGCGCTGCGCAGCCCGCGGTCGCGCGCGTCCAGATAGCGGCTCTCGCCCAGCAGGTGTCCGAGCCGCCCAAGCGCGTAAGCGGCAATACCCGCCCCGGACGGAAGCGCGTCATCGGCAAGCGATTTGGATCGCAATAGCAGGGCCTCGTGATCGTGCGAGGTGAAGAAGAATCCGCCTTGCGCCGGATCTTCAAAACGCGCGAGCAGGGCTTCCGCGAGCTCGATCGCAAAGCGCATGTTGCCGTCATGCCAACGGGCTTCGAGTAACGCTAACAGTCCCTCGATGACGAAAGCATGATCATCGAGATAGGCGTTGAGGTGGGCCCTGCCATCCTTATACGTCGCGCGGAGCCGTCCGTCCTGCCACATCCGCGCGCGGATAAAATCAACCGCTCGCTGGGCCGCATCTAGAAAATCGGGCTGTCCCAAAACCCGGCCGGCAACCGCCAGTCCCTTGATCATGAGACCGTTCCATGCCGTTAGCACCTTCTCATCTCGGCCCGGCCAAACACGCCGCGTGCGGACGGCAAGGAGTTTTTTCCGGCTTTCGGCGTAAAGCCGCTCGAGATCCGCGAGCGGCTTACCCCATTCCTTGGCGAGCGCCTCCAGCGGCACGGACACGCACAGGTGCCATTGGCCCTCGAAATTCGGGGCCTGATCCAGGCCGAGACAGCGTGCTAGGACGGGGTACTCCTCGGCGCTGAGCAGCGACTGAATTTCCTTCGCATCCCAAACGTAAAACCGGCCTTCGTGACCTTCGGAGTCGGCATCCAGACTGGAATAGAAGCCACCCTCGGGGGATTGCATCTCGCGCAGTGTCCATTCCGCGGTCTCGAGGGCGGTCTTCTTGAACAGCGGGTCGCGGCTCAACTGCCAGGCCCAGCTATACACCGCGAGCAACGGGCCGTTGTCGTAGAGCATCTTCTCGAAATGCGGGATCGTCCAGCGCTCATCGACAGAGTAGCGGCAGAAGCCGCCACCCAGGTGATCATAGATGCCTCCGCGGGCCATCCGTCGCAGCGTGAAGAGCGCCATTTCCAAGCCTTCGGCGTCGGGCGTCCCGGCCATCGCGCCCGCCGCATAGCGGCGCAGCAGGAACTCGATATGGACCGGATGCGGGAACTTCGGCGCCGCGCCAAACCCGCCGAAATGGCTGTCGAAGGCTTGCCCGAGCTGGCGCCGCGCCTCGATGAGCGGCGCCTCGCTGATGGCGCCGGACGCTTGTTGCTGCGTGCCTAGGTTGCGCAAGCCCTCGATCAACGCCGCGTTCTGACTGCGAATTTCCTGGTGCTGCTCCCGGTAGGCGCCGGCGATTCGGTGCAGAATATCCGCAAAGCACGGCATCCCGTAGCGTGGCTCGGGCGGAAAATAGGTGCCCGCAAAGAACGGGGCCTGGTCCTCGGGGGTGAGGAACAGCGTGAGCGGCCAGCCGCCGCCGCGCCCGGTCAGAAGCTGGTGCGCCAGTTGGTAGATTTTGTCGACGTCAGGGCGCTCCTCGCGGTCAACCTTGATGTTGATGAAGTGCTTGTTCATCAGCGCCGCGGTCGCCTCGTCTTCGAAAGACTCGTGCGCCATCACATGGCACCAGTGGCAGGCCGAATAGCCGATCCGGTGCGCGCGCGGGCGAGCGCCGCTTCGCCCCACGGATACCAATCCACCGGGTTGCCGGCGTGCTGCAAGAGATAGGGGCTGGTTTCTTGTGTGAGTGAATTCATGCCGGATGGTCGTGAGTGGGTAGTGTTCCGAAAGAGTGTAACGCAATCCCGCGCGGGGTTCGCGCACTCCATGCTAATATTAACGCCGTGATCTCTTTTCCCGACATCGATCCGGTCGCATTCAGAATCGGTCCTCTTGCCGTACGCTGGTACGGGATCGCTTACCTCGCCGCCTTTGGAGTGGCCTGGGGGCTGATGCGCTACCGGGCGCGCCGGCGGGCGCTCGACTGGTCCGACCCGCAGATCAGTGATCTCATATTCTACGCCGCGCTGGGCGCGGTCCTCGGCGGCCGATTAGGGCACGTGGTGTTTTATAACCTGACGATGTATCTCAGCGATCCGATCGCTATCTTCAAGATCTGGGAAGGGGGGATGTCGTTTCACGGCGGGCTCATCGGTGTGCTAATCGCGATGGCGATCTACGCAAAGACACTCGGTAAAGGTTTCTTTGATGTCATCGATTTTCTCGCGCCGGCGGTCCCACCCGGTCTTTGCTTTGGGAGGATCGCGAACTTTATCAACGGTGAGCTGTGGGGACGGCCGGCCGATCTGCCATGGGCCGTGATCTTCCCCGATCCGGCGGCCGGCGGGATCCCACGGCATCCCTCGCAGCTTTACGAGGCCTTCCTGGAGGGCGTGCTCTTGTTTTGCGTGCTTTGGATCTTCTCCTCCAAGGCCCGGCCACGCGGAGCTGTCTCGGGCGTGTTTATCTTGGGTTACGGCTTAGTGCGGTTCATGGTGGAGTTTGCGAAGGTGCCCGAGCAACCCTTAGGTTACCTCGCCTTCGGTTGGTTAACGATGGGGCAGGCGCTGACGGTGCCGATGCTGATAATCGGCATGTGGTGGATCAGGAATGCCTATCGCCGGCCGCGGGAGCCGTTAGCGTCGGCGGGAACCGGCCGCCGGTCCTAAAGGGGTAGCGCGCTTCGCGAGCCCATGCGGCAGTATTTAGCTCTCCTCGAGCATGTGCTTGAGCATGGGGTCCGTAAGAGTGACCGTACCGGTGTGGGCACGCTCAGTGTTTTCGGCTATCAGATGCGCTTTAATCTGCAAGCAGGCTTTCCCGCGGTCACGACCAAGAAGCTGCATCTGAAATCCGTGATCCATGAGCTACTGTGGTTTATTCGCGGGGAAACCAACGTCCGCACGTTGCAAGAGCACGGAGTGAGGATCTGGGACGAGTGGGCGGATGCGAGTGGTGAGCTCGGACCGGTCTACGGCGCACAATGGCGCGCGTGGCGCACGGCCGAGGGCGGGAGGGTCGACCAGCTCAACGACGTCGTGCATGCGATAAAAACCAATCCGGATTCGCGGCGTCTGATCGTCAGCGCTTGGAACGCCGGTGAAATCGGCAAGATGGCGCTGGCGCCTTGCCATATCTTGTTTCAGTTTTACGTGGCCGAGGGTCGTTTGTCTTGCCAGCTCTATCAGCGCAGTGCGGATGTTTTCCTGGGCCTGCCGTTCAATATCGCTTCCTACGCCTTGCTAACCGCGATGGTGGCGCAGGTGACAGGCTTGGCGCCTGGGGATCTCGTGCATACGCTCGGAGACGCGCATCTTTACCTCAACCACCGGCAACAGGCCAAGGAGCAGATGTCGCGTTACCCTTACCCGGCACCACGCCTACGGCTCAGTCCGCACCCGGGATCGCTCTGCGAGTTCACATTCGATGATATCGAGATCGCCGACTACCGCCACCATTCCGCGATCCTAGCCCCGATCGCCGTCTAACGGTGCCTAAGTCTTCGCTGTCGATTATCGTGGCGATGACCCGCCGGGGCGTGATCGGCGCGCACGGCGCCTTACCGTGGCGTCTCCCCGCCGATTTAAAGCGCTTTAAGGCACTCACGATGGGGAAGCCGGTGGTCATGGGGCGCAAAACCCAGGAGTCCATCGTCCGTGCGCTCCCGGGCCGCACTAACATCGTGATGAGCCGCAACCCGGACCTGAGCATTTCGGGTTGCATCGTGGTCCCGAGCATGGAAGCGGCCCTCGCCTGGGCACGAGAATGTGAAGAGATCATGGTCATCGGCGGGAGCAGTGTCTATGCCGCCGCGCTTCCGCTCACTGAGCATATCTATTTAACCGAGATCCATGCCGAGGTTGACGGGGATACGTACTTTCCCCATTACGATCGTCGTGACTGGATCGAGCAGTCCCGGCAGGACTTTCCGGCCGACGAAACCCATCGCGTTGCACATAGCTTTATCGTGCTTAAACGGCGCGAAGCGAGCCCGGAGGGACGATACAGCGTTACGCCTTGACCTTGAAAAAGCGCCGATCCTCGATCCGCATCGCCGTAAGCTCACCGCCCCAACAGCAACCGCTGTCCAGGGGATAAACGCGGTAGCGCTCCATTTCAACGCTGGTGAGCCTGAGCGTAGACCAGTGGCCGAAAACGATCGACGTCCCGCGACTGCGCCGCCGCGGGGCCTCGAACCACGGCCCGTAACCGGCCGCTTGTGTGCCGGGGGCGCCCTTTTCATCCAAAGCGAGCCGGCCTGCCGCATCGCAAAAACGTAAGCGCGTCAAGCAATTCGTGATGAATCGCCATCTGTCCCAGCCTTCCAGATCGGGTGACCACCGCTCCGGCGTATTACCGTACATGTGCCGGAGAAAGTAGACATAGTCATCAGCGCGCAGCACCGCTTCAACCTCGGCGGCACAGCGGCGCGCCAGTGCGATGCCCCATTGAGGCGGCAGTCCCGCGTGAATGAGCGTCAGCCGGTGCGCCGGATCGTGGTGTAAGAGTGGCCGCTCGCGCAGCCAGTCAATGAGCATGTCGCGGTCGGAGGCGTCGAGCACTGCTTGTAACGTATCGGATCGCCGGGGTGCGCGGATTCCGTGCGCTACCGCCAAGAGATGGAGATCGTGATTCCCCAACACGGTAACCGCCTGCCGGCCGAGTGCTTTGACGAATCGCAGTACCGAGAGCGAGTCGGGACCGCGATTGACGAGATCGCCAGTGAACCATAAGTGATCCCGATCCGCATCGAACCGCGCCTTTTCGAGCAGGGCGAGGAGCGCCGCATAGCAGCCTTGAATGTCACCAATTGCGTAAACGGCCATGCGGGGAAGGACGCACTCGGAGCTGCTCGCGACGCTTTATTCGCAACCTCTCAGTGCAGAAGATTCGGGATCGATAACCCGAAAGCCACGATCGGCGCGTCGAATGCAACACCGTCGTCGGCAATCATCTGGTAACTGCCGTGCATGCTACCGACCGGGGTCTCGATCATCGCGGCGCTCGTATAGCGAAAGGCTTCGCCGGGCCGCAGATACGGTTGTTCGCCCACTACCCCGTCGCCCCGAACCTCCCGGATCTTGCCGTTGGCGTCGGTAATGATCCAATGCCGAGTCAAGAGCTTCGCTGGTATGGTGCCGATGTTCTCGATGGTGATGGTGTAGGCAAACACGTATTGCTCATTCTCGGGCGAGGATTGTTCTTCCACATACGTGGATTGCACACGCACCTTGATGCTGTGGGCGGGGTTGGTCATAGCGCGCATTTGACCGGATTACCGCCGCGAGCGCAAGCGTGGGACTAGCGGCCTCGGGGCCTGTTGATCACCTTTTCCTTCCCAGCCGCGGGTTCAATCCGGCTCCGGTGCCGGCCGCTACATACGCGCGGAGGAGGAACCTTACCACCTTCATTTTTGCCGCAATAGATTCGCTGGCCAGCGGCTACCCTCGCGAGTAAACCTCTAGCTAGCTAGTAGGAGTCCTAACATGAAAAGTATTTTTAGCATAGTCCGCGTTGCGTTCGTCATTATCGGGAGCGTCTGCCTGCTCCCGGCTACTACCCTCGCCGGCCCGTCGGATTGGGCGCCAGCGCATGGTTACCGCGATAAGCATGAGGGAAAGCATCAGGATAAACATCATTACAAGAAGGAAAAGCACCACCGTGATCGCGCTTATGAACACTCCAGGTACAGCGAGGACGACGACTCCTCCGAGGACTACCGGCGCCGCCGGCATGACGACCGCTATTTGCCGGATTACGATAAGGACGACGGCGTCTATCCTCGACCCGTGCCCGATCGTAGGGTCTGGAGAGACGACCGGCTCGCATTCGTAAAGGGCGAGTGCACGCCGAGGCTTTCTGGACGCGAAAGCGGTGCGGCGCTCGGCGAGGCCTTGGCATCGCAGGTGGGCACGGGCAACGCGGCGATGGTCGCCACGGGTACCCTGCTGGGCGCCATTCTGGGGAGCCAGGCCGATGCGACGGCGGCGGCCGCTAACGAAGATTGTATGCAGCAATTTCTGGAACGCGCGGGCGAAAGGGAACAGGTCGCTTGGAACAGCCTTTCCGCCCGCTACGAGGTCACGCCGGTACGTAATTACCGCAAGGATGGCCGCGCCTGCCGGGAGTTTCTCACGACCGTAGTGCAAAAAGGCAAGTTCCGCGAGGTTTATCGTGCGGCCTGTCGCAATGCCGATGGCAAATGGCGGTTAGTCAACTGAGAGGCTGTGAATCAATTGTCATTTGACGGTAGTTCAGACACAGATATGACCGTCGGTCGAGGCGTTGAGGTAGATTTCGCATCCGAGCGGTAT
>MUGK01000071.1 GCA_002007425.1 Chromatiales bacterium USCg_Taylor
CATCGGCAATCCGATCCTCTCTCTGCCCGGAGGACAGCCCCCGCACCTCGGCGATGAACTCGAGAAAGCCCGCCGGCGTCATCTCGCCGTAGAGCGGCGCGCCCTCGGGCAAGTAACCTATTTTGGATTTGACGGCGACGGGTCTCTCGACCACGTCGTGACCGCACACCGTCACGGTCCCTGCGCTCGGCTCGAGGAACCCCGCGACCATCTTCATGGCCGTGGATTTACCCGCCCCATTGGGTCCGAGAAAGCCGAGAACATCGCCACGGTCAACCGTGAAAGACACATCGGTGACCGCCTGCAAAATACCAAAATCCTTACTGAGATGCTTGACCTCGATCGCGTGCATGACTTAAGAACCCCCCCCAATTGGGGTCACCATTGTGCAAATTATCGCGTGCGCGTCAACCTTTTTGGTCCCATCAACCGCATTGTGACACAATCGCATTGAGATCCGGGCTGCCACCCGGCTGCTCGATCAACATTCAGCTTAGTTTAAACACCGGCATCACCTCGCCGGTTTCCACCCCGCGCGCGTTCGGAAGCGACACCCGGCGGTAGGGGATGAGTGCCTTAGCGAGCGGTGGTTTCACCACCCCGAGCTGATGCAAGACCTCGATCGTGACCACGTGCAGTGCGCGTGGCGTGCCGTCCGCAATCTTGATGGCGATCCCCCAGCCGCCGCGACCCTTGATGCCGATGCCCTCGACGCCTTCCGCCCCTCCTTTGCTCACCCACTTCCCGCGGCCGCTTTGGGTCAATGCATGATCAAACCGGCCGCTTCCGGACACGATGCCCGGATGGGCGGTTATGGCGGAGAAAACGGCCCCGCGCACCTCGGGGTACATCCCCTCCCCGCCCGCAAGCCGCGCATAGGCCAGCGCCAGCGCCCGCAGGGGGATGGCCGCGTTGGGCGCGCTGCAGCCGTCGATTCCGACGACGAGGTCGCCCAGGGGCACATCCGCCATGCTCGCGATAGCCGCCAAAATCCGCTGTTGGACCGGGTGCTCGACCTTGAGATAGTCTTCGATCGGGGCCCCGAGCAAGCGGGCGAGCGCCAGCATCCCCGCATGCTTCCCGGAGCAGTTATGGTGGAGCGCGTTAAACGCCTCGCTTGGCTTCGGCTGCCGGCCGAGCGTTTGATACAGCAGCGGGACATGCACCCCGCACTGGAGATCACGCCGGTTGCACCCGATCTTCGAGAGGATCCCAAGCACCGCATCGACGTGCTTGGGTTCGCCGGAATGGCTCGCGCACATGAGCGCGATCTCCTCAGGCGTGAACGCAAACCGATCTACGCCATCATGAGCGAGCAAGGGCAGTATTTGCAGCGGTTTGCAGGCCGAGCGCGTAAACGTCAACGCCGCGGGGTCTCCGGCCCAAGCGATGAGCCGGCCCTTGGAATCGACCGCGGCAATCGATCCATAGTGGATGCTCTCGACCGCCACCCCGCGCGTCGCCACCGCCAAGGCGGCATGGCCCGCAAGCCGGTTGGGCCTCATCTCCCTCAACGCATCTGGCTCAGCCGCTCGTAGAAATCGAGAATATGGCGCGTGTTAGCGCCGAGATCGCCACGGCCCACACGCGAGCGCGATTCGACGTGGACAGCGGTTTGCCCCTCCGCTGGCGCCAGCCGCACCACCAGATCGTCTTTGAAATGCAATAGTCGCGTGGTCACGACCGCGTCGAGCCGAAACCGGTCTCGATCTTCCCGAGCGACTTCCCAACCGAGTTGCGTCACCGCTTCCAGCGCCCTGGCATAGACCTCTGCAGGCGCTCCGTGATAGAGACGCGGGCGCAGCTCAACGAAGGCGCTGGCCCCATCCGTCCGCGCCACGTTGGAACCGAGATAGGTCATGAGCCTCACCCACGGACCGGGCGGTTCCAACCACGGCAAACGGTTTCCCGCTAGGGCGCCGGCCAGGAGCCCAAGCAACAGCACTAAGAAAATCAATATCGAGAGGAGGATCTTGGACACTGGGTTATCGCTCGTGTGTAAACCGTTAAAGCCTAAATCAAGGATGCGTATGCCGATGACCGCCACCACCAGCGCGAATAGCCGCTTCAGACTCGCGACCGGCAGGGTATGGGTGAAGCGCGCACCGAGCGGAGCGAACAAGACGCTCCCCCCGGCCACCGCGGTCACAGCCGGCCAGTACAGATACCCGCTGCTCCAATACGGCAAACCGGCCCCATCCCAGCCCGTGATCAGGAACCCGAGCGCCCCCGCGAGCGCGATCGGCAAACCGCAGGCCGCCGACGTACCCACGGCTGGATGCATCGATACATTACACCATAACAAGAGCGGTACGGTCAGCGTGCCACCACCGATCCCGAGGAGCGCGGATACCATGCCGATCACGCCGCCCGTGAGGCCGAGCGCCGCACGCCCAGGCAACTCGCGGTGCGGAGCCGGTTTGAAATCAATTAGCAGTTGCACGGCAACGGCGATCTCGAAGAGGCCGAACATGAGCCGCAATCCCCGCTCGGGGATGAGATCGGCAAGCGCGGCCCCGAGCGCGGCCCCGGCCAGAATCCCGGGCGTCAATCCCCGCACGGCAGTCCAATGCACGGAACGTCGGCGATGATGCGCCGACGCCGAGGACATCGAGGTAAAAACCACGCTCGCGAGCGAGCTGCCGATGGCGAGGTGCATGCAAATCTGCTCGGAGAATCCCTGCGCCAGAAACAAGAAATAGAGACCGGGCACGATCACGATGCCGCCTCCGATCCCAAACAGCCCGGCGAGGAACCCGGCGAGCGTGCCGAGCGCCAGATACGCGATCAGGATCGCCATCGTTACAGCAAGGGCCGAGCTGGTTTCGGTCGATGGCGACCGGGTCTAAGGGACCTTCCACAACCGCACGACGCGCGCCTTGCGGATCGCCGCATCGAATGAGAGTAGCGGGAGGTTAAACACCCGCGCCGTGGCTACGATAATGCGGTCGGCCGGATCGCCGTGAAAGCGCGCGGGCAGCGTGCTCAGGCCCAACACCACTTCGACGTCGAGCTGTAGTATGCGGACCACCTCTGGGCTCGCGGCCTCGCGCAGCCAGCGGTCGAAGGGCAAATCGAGTTTCAGCCTGCCCTTGGCGTTCAGCATCTGCGCTTCCCAAAGGCTTATAGCTGACAGATACGGCAACTGGCGCTCAGCCAGCCGATCGAGCGCTTCCGCCTGTCTGCGGAGCAGCTCTGGCTGGCCGGTCAGCCACCAGATCCAGGCGTGCGTATCGAGCAGGATGCTCAACGCAGCGCTTTGAAGTCGCTCTCGGCTAACGCCGATTCGCCGGGTGCGGACTCCAGACGACCGCTGCCGCGCAGGCGCTGCCAAGGCTTGTCACGGGGCGCGCCGACTGGCACGGCGGAGATCAAGCGTGCCACCACTCGCCCGCGACGGGCGATGTCGATAGGTTTGCCTTGCGCCTCTACCTGACGGATCAGATGAAGACACTTGGCTTTGAACTCGGTGATCGTTATGGTCATAAGCTCATCATAAATGACCATTGTCTGTTGTCAAGCACGGGTGCAACATGTCGTTCATGGAAACTGCAACGGCCCAGGTTTCCAAGGACAATCTGCGGCCCATGTCAGCGCACTCGCGTCGCCTCGCACCTCTGCCAGCGCTCGGTTGGATTACCGTCGCGCTCGTGTGCGCGCTCGGCCTGGCCTACGCGGGATCGCGGGTGGATGAGTTGAGCGGCGACCGCGAGAGCTTCCGCCGCGCGCGCGAGGCCCTACGCGCCGGGGATCTCCAAGCTTATCGTGAGCTTGCATCCGGGCTCGAGGACTACGCCCTTTATCCCTACCTGCGCTACGACTATCTGCGCCCGCGCCTCGCCCAAGCCGCGCCCCAAGAAGTCCGCGCGTTCTTAAAGTCCTATTCCGAAACCCCCGTCGCCGCGCCACTGCGCACGGCCTGGCTACGCACCCTCGCCTTGAGGGGCGATTGGCCCAACTACCTGGCGTATTATACAGCCCAGGAAAATCCGGTGTTGCAGTGTCATTACGCTACGGCCCGCCTGCGGCGGCAACCGGATCAAGCCGTGCTGGAGGAAATCAAACAACTGTGGCTGAGCGCGGCCCCACGGCCCACGGAATGCGATCCGGCCTTCGCGGTCTTGAGCAAAAGCGCTCTTTGGACCGAGGACTTGATTTGGCAGCGGATCCGGCTGGCGATGACGGCCGGTGAGACACGCCTTGCCGCCTATCTCGGTGACAGGCTATCACCGGCCGAGCGACCTTGGGCCACACTCTGGATCACCAGCCATGACAATCCCGCCAAAGCATTAGCAGGCGAGGACTTCAAGCACGATCATCCGATCGGCCGCGAGATCATCGCTCATGGCATCGCCCGGCTGGCGCGCACCGATGCCGAGCAGGCTTATGCGGCGTGGAGACGGTTTGCGCCGCGCTTCAAAATCTATTCCCCGCGGTCTTGCCGCAGGGACCCTAGCGATGGGGTTTCCAAAGGGGAGAGGTGCAGCTCTCCCCTTTGGTCTAAATTGACTTCCGGCGATCCTCTCATCGGGCAGGTCGAGCGCAGCCTCGGTTTGGCCGCCGCCGATCAACGTCTGCCGCAGGCGTTTGCTTGGTTGTATTCGATCGACGCCAGCGTCGTGGATGCGCAGGTCCAGCGCGCCCAGTTACGGTTGGCGATCGCAACCGGGGCCTGGACCGATCTCGCGCGTTGGACCGAACGCGAGGCGGTCGGGGACATGAATCCCTTGCGCTGGCGCTATTGGCGCGCCCGCGCCTTGGAGTCCACCGGACACGCGCCCGCGGCACGCGGGCTATTCCAAGAACTGGCGGCCGAACGCGACTATTACGGTTTTGCGGCGGCCGATCGGCTAGGCGTGCCCTATCGGTTCGGCCATCGGCCGACTCGCCTGTCGACGGCAGAAGACACGCGCATACAATCATCGCCGGGCATGGTGCGCGCGCGTGAGCTATGGCTCGCCGGATACCTGCGGGAAGCGCGCAGCGAATGGACTTACACGGTAAATCACCTGCCCGATCGCGCGGTTCCCGCCGCGGCCGCCATCGCCCATGAGTGGGGCTGGCATGATCGGGTGATCTTCGCGCTCGGGAAGGTCAAAGCCTACGATGATCTCGAATTTCGCTTTCCGACACCCTATGCGTCGTGGGTATCCGAGAGCGCGGCGCGATCTAACCTGGAACCTGCTATCCTTTACAGTATCATGCGCGCGGAAAGCGCGTTCTTTGATCAGGCGCGCTCGGCGGCGGGGGCGGTCGGTCTCATGCAAGTGCTGCCGAGCACGGGAAGGCTGGTAGCGAAAGACCTGGGTATGCCCTTAGCGGCCGATGCCAAGCTGTATGATCCCGAAACCAACATCGTACTCGGCAGCCAGTACCTACGCCAGATGCTGGCCCGCTTCGACCGCCATCTGGTCATGGCGGCGGCCGCCTACAACGCCGGCCCCGGTAAGGTCGAACGCTGGCGGCCGCAAGGGGGTTGTCAAAACGCCGAGCTGTGGGTGGAGACGATCCCCTATATGGAAACGCGCCGCTACGTGCGCAATACGCTATTCTACACCGCGCTCTACGAGTGGCGCATGGGGAAGCGGGTTAAGCCTATCACCGAGCGGCTTGCGGCGGTGCCCCCGCGCGGCGGGACCGCCACGATGCCAATCACCTGCGCCGCCGCGAACAAAGGGTAACTACGGTTAAACTATGATCATCAAAACCATTGCCATCCTTGGAGGCACCGGCTTCGTCGGCCGCCATCTCGTCAATGCCCTGAGCGGCCAAGACTACCGCATCCGCGTGCTCACCCGGCGGCGGGAACGGCACCGCGAGCTGCTCGTGATCCCGACCTTGGATCTCATCGAGAGTGATGTACACGATCCCGCCGAGCTGACGCGCCAGCTTGCGGGGTGCGATGCGGTCATCAACCTCGTCGGTATTCTCAACGAGCGCGGCGACGACGGTAGCGGCTTCCGCCATGCCCACGTCGATCTGGCGCGTCAAGTCGTGGAAGCCTGCCGGAGCAATCCTATACACTGTCTTTTGCACATGAGCGCGCTCAATGCGGATGCCACGGCCGGTCCCAGCCACTATCTTAAGACCAAGGGCGAGGCCGAGGATCTGGTGCACCAAGCGGCCGGAGAGAGGTTACGGATCACGAGCTTCCGGCCCTCGGTGATTTTCGGCCCCGACGACAGCTTCTTCAACCGCTTCGCCCAGTTGCTGCGGTTCAGCCCCTATTTCTTTCCCCTGGCGTGCCCGCAGTCGCGGTTTGCCCCGGTCGACGTCACCAACGTCGTAGAGGCTTTCATGCGGGCGCTAGAGGACCCGGCGACGGCCGGACAGCGCTATGATCTCTGCGGACCGAAGCAATACACCTTGCAAGAGCTGGTAGCGTATACAGCCACGTGCCTGCATCTACGCCGCCGCATCATACCGTTAAACGAGAGATTCTCGTATCTTCAGGCCCAAGTCTTGGAATGGATTCCGGGGAAGCCCATGTCCTTGGATAATTACCGCTCGCTGCAGGTCCCGAGCGTGTGCCAGGGCGAGAACGGGCTCGCGGCCTTGGGTATCGAGCCGGTTGCGATTGAGGCGGTGGTCCCGGCGTATCTGCAAAAACAGCATCAGCGAGCGCGCTATCGGATCTTGCGAACATTCGCGCGGCGGCGGTGAAGGTCTACAAGGTCGGCGGCGCGGTCCGGGATAAGCTTCTCGGCCGCCCGGTCTCGGACTGCGATTGGGTCGTGATCGGCGCCACGGCGCAAGATCTTTTGGGCCTTGGTTACCGCGCGGTCGGCAAGGACTTCCCGGTCTTTCTCCACCCCCTAACGCACGAGGAATACGCGCTCGCGCGCACCGAACGCAAGGTGGCGCCCGGCTACAAGGGGTTCGTGTTCCATGCGTCGCCCGAGGTCTCCTTGGAGGCCGATCTCGAACGCCGCGACGTGAGCATCAACGCCATGGCCGAAGACATCGACGGGAGCATCATCGACCCGTACGGCGGGCGCGCGGATCTGGAACGCGGGATCCTCCGGCATGTCTCGCCCGCCTTCGCCGAGGATCCTGTGCGCATCTTGCGCGTCGCCCGCTTCGCTGCGCGTTTCGGCTTTCGGATCGCCGAGGAAACGCTTGTGCTCATGCGTGAGATGGTCGCGGCCGGGGAAACCGAAGCCTTGGTCCCGGAACGGGTTTGGGCGGAGCTCGACCAGGCCCTCGCCGAGCCTAACCCGCGCCTATTTTTCGAGGCGCTGCGGAGCTGCGGCGCCCTGCTTGTGCTCTTTCCCGAGATCGAACGGCTCTTCGGCGTGCCGCAACCGCCGCGCCACCACCCCGAAGTCGACACGGGATTGCATGTGATGCTGGTGCTCGAGCAGGCCGCGCGCTTGAGCGAAGATCCGCGCGTGCGCTTTGCCACCTTGGTGCACGATCTCGGAAAAGGGACGAGCCCGCAAGAGCAATGGCCGCATCACCACGGGCACGAGGAGCGCGGCGCGGAGATCATCTTGGCCTTCTGCCAGCGCTACCGCATCCCCAATGACTACCGCGATCTCGCCGTGCTGGTCGCGCGCTATCACAGCCATTGTCACCGTGCCCTTGAGCTTCGGCCCGCGACCCTGCTCAAGGCGCTCGAAGCCCTGGATGCCTTCCGCAGGCCGGAGCGCTTCGAGCAATTCCTCACGGCCTGCGAAGCCGATGCCCGCGGGCGCACCGGGCTCGAGGATCGCGCCTACCCTCAGCCGGAGTACCTGCGCCGGGCGTTGCGTGCGGCGCAGTCCGTCGATGCAGGCGATGTGATCGCTCAGGGACTCACGGGTGCGGCCCTGGGCAGCGAGATCGGGCGCTTACGTCTCGAGGCGATCAAGGATGTTCTCCCCCCGGAAGCGTAGCCTCGTCAACTTCGCGACGAGAGGGCCTCCTGCGCTTTCCCGGGCAATTTTAGGAGAACAAAGTACGATTCCGCATAGAGATAATCGTCCATAGACTCGTCTACTACCCGGAGATATCCCTCCTGCGCCGCGGTGTCGTCGGGGAGAACCTGGTATACCTTACCTTTCTCCAGGTCATCGCAGTCTCTGTTCTCGATGCACAGCGCGAAGCTCGTTTCGTGTCGTGGTTGTGCCATCGCCGCTAGTTCAAGTGTCCCTTGATCGTCGAAAACCCAGCTCAGCCGCGCCGTGTAGCGTCGTCGGCTGCGGTGCCTTGTTGGGCAACATGTGCAGACCACGGCGTGATTTTTGTGAGTGCTGGACCGATTGTGCGCTCTGCGACCTCCGTGTCGTGCGCGACCTGAGCGCGCAGCCAATAACCATTAGAAAGGCCAAAGAACCGACACAGCCGCAGATCGGTGTCCGCCGTGATGGCGCGCTTACCGGCGACGATCTCGCCGATGCGCTGCGCGGGAACGCCGATCTCCTTGGCCAGGCGATACTGGCTAAGCCCCATCGGCTTGATGAACTCTTCCAGGAGAATCTCGCCAGGGGTAACGGGTTTGAGTTTGCTCATCACCTCAGCGGTAATCCACGATCTCCACGTGTTCTGCGCCCGCTTCCGCCTGGTACCTTTACCCACAGTTAACCGTCTTTTCGGCGCAGCTCATTGAGAAAGGCTTCGAGGGCAGAACGTTGCGTCTCTTGAGCGTCACCAAGAATGTTCGCATACAATTCAGGATCGATAGGAACGTCGAGCTCCTTCCGCACAGCGACAATCAGGGGAACGAGAAGTTTCCCAAGGCGGGGTAGCTCCGCACCGCACATAGCGGCCAGTTCGAGCTGCATGGCCGCGAGGCACTTCTGCGCTCGGGCATTTGCCTCGGCGTGCTTCAGTGTCTGTGATTCGGCTAGCTCATAGAAGCGGCGAATCACCGCCCAACGTTGTTGATTGTCGTTACCTTCAAGGTTATGTCGCTTCATTAACTCGAGCATCTCATCCCGCTCGCGGGAGAAGCGATCCATCTGATCCTTAATCGAACCGGCGCGCTCCTTTTCGGCGGCGATGGGAATTCGCTTGGCCAATAGCCGTAGCATTGCGGCGGACAGTTCTGTTTGAAGTTCAGAGAGAGCCTTCGCGGTAGCCTCCGAGGCGATAACGTGCACCTTGGCCATCGCCGGCGCCTTCTCGACGAAGCCCTCCGTGAGTTTCTCGTGTGGGATATTGAGATCAACATAACGGGCAAGGGTAGCGAATCCGGCAGCGATGGCCTCAGACGCGGCGAGATAGACATCTTTCCAGAGATTGAGGTCTCGCTCGCGGTTCTTCAAATCTCCGTCATGGGCCAGTTGGCGCCCAAGACGCCGATCGTTGGCCCGGTTCGTTAGGTGGATACCAAGGATGGTAAAGCCCGAGCCAATAACGACGCCCCAGAACGTCGCAGGAATCCTGTCGATATACGGGATGAGGAGGTCCAGCATTGGGTACTAACGGAGCGCGAATTGAGCGGCGCCCCTTGACGAGGGGAAAAGACGACGTCTTTCGACCGAGTCATAGAGGCGAAGCCCGCCGTTGACGGTCAGATGGATGCGTTTGTTAGCTCGCAAGGTTCGACTTCCCGAGGTTGCACACCAAGCATAGTGTTCGAAGGTTTTCCAAGACTGTCATCCCGCCTTTGCTCCATGGCACGATGTGGTCAACGTGAAGCTCGACTTGAGGACTGAAGGCCGGACTTGCACCGCACGCTCGGCACGTGAACCGGTCTCTCTGTAGTACGCGCCAACGAAGCCGTAGCGACGGCTCTCGTCCGCTCTCGCGACGATTGACTGGAGCATCTTGCGCCAAGGGTGCGCCGCCCCCACTGCCGTTCGCATACTCGACGAAGGCTGCCAACGCGGCTGGCCAAGAACCGAAACGTCGGCTATAAGGTCCTTGCGAGATGGTTGACGGCGCTCGCGCCAACTCTGCGCGCCGTGGCTGTCGCCCGTAGTGCTCCCAAAGAACGAGCAGATTGTCGAAAAGACGGTGGTCCGATATGTTGACCTCGTTGGACACCGTGAGACCAGCGGCGAGGAGCGCCTTATTCCATGAACCAAAGCGGTTGCTTGCAGTTGAATCGTCGTACTTCCCAAATCGGCGGTATTCCTTTTGTCCTACGGTCTTCTTGCCGAGACTTGCGGCGACCGAGCGAAGATCGGTGAGTAGCTCCTCGTCTGTGACGGGTATGCCGGACACGCGTTCAATATGGTATGGGCTACGCGCCATCGCTCTGCTCTTGCGGACTAACGATCCAGCATACCATCAGAAGGAGTCCGATCGCGGATCGGCTCGGCGTTCCGGCCGGTGAGGAATGGTCTTGAGGGCGTCGCCGAGTGCCGCTTCTGCTGTCCGCAGCTCATAGTCCTTCTGCAGGTCCATCCAGATCTCCGGGCCGGAGCCAAACCACTGGCCGAGCCTGAGCGCCGTGTCCGCCGTGATGCCCCGCTGGCCCTTCAGAATTTGCGTCACGCGGTTGATCGGCACGCCAATGGCCCGGGCTAGGTCGGAGGCCGTCACCCTAATTTCAGCCAGTTCATCGGACAGGATTTCGCCCGGATGAATGGCGGGTCCCCCTAGCTTCATGGTTGGCTCCTAATGGTAATCTACCGATCGAACCCGCAACCGTTTTCCCGAAGCACGCGTTTGACCTCGCGCGAGTAGTCGCTCAAGCGGTCAAGCCGCTTCGCGGTGGGCCACCGCGAAGCGCTTTCCTAGGATCTCAAAAGGCACGTTTTCGCCGTGGGCGACGCCGTTCGCGTCGAGAAGCTCGGGAATCATTCTCTTGAGCTTCTCAACCAGCGCGTCCATATCGTCCGCTTCCGCGGCGAGACCGGGTACCTCATCGCCCGTCGCGACCCAGACTCGGACTTCGTCGTCCCATACCGCATTGATGATAAGTCGGCCCGAAGCGTTCATGCTGCTGGTAGTATAGCCACGGGTATCGTGTATTGACAAACCCCTCCATGCCGGGGCTACGGCACCTTGCGTCCGCTCCATCCCAGAGAATCAAACGGCTATTCCCACCGCGGGCTGATCCGATCCGATTGCGCGCAGCAAGTGCTGGACACCGGATCCTCATCATCTGCAAACGAGACACAAGAAATGCCATCGTGATAGCCATCGAGCCGATATACCACGCACGGTCACGAATCGCCCCCTTTTTGATCCCCTCACCCCAACCCTCTCCCTGTATAGACCGGAGTCAAGGGTTACAGGTGTTCGGGGACAGGGGTAACACATGGGCGGCCTCACTCGTAGGGGTGGCGGAAGTCGATCTGAGCGACCTTGTGGTGACAAAAGGACACATCGAACTGCCCGTCTGTGGTGGTTGGTCGCAGCGCCACCGGATAGCCGCGCAGGGCCTTGCTGATGCGAAAGACGCGTCCACGGAAGTACAGCGCGCCGTGGTCTTGCACCTTGCGCACGATGTCGCCTGGGGCGTACTCGATGTCGGGAATCTGTTTCGGGAAGGCGCGCGCGCTCGGCTGGTAGCGCGTTGCAGGGACCTCCAGACTGAGGGCTTCATGAGGGCGTTCCAGGTTGTAGACGTCCCGAAAGCGGTCGAACTTGCG
>MUGK01000072.1 GCA_002007425.1 Chromatiales bacterium USCg_Taylor
ACGTACCGGTGCTCGATACCGCGGCGCGCGGCGCGACCACCACCTTTGTCCAACGTGGCATCGGAGATGTGCTTATCAACTGGGAGAATGAGATTCTGCTGGCCGGTAGGGAGTTAGGCCCGGATAAGTTCGACATTGTCGTGCCACCAAGCAGCATACTAGCCCAGCCTACGGTCGCCGTGGTCGAAAAGGTCGCGGACAAGCACGGCACGATCGAGGCCGCGCGCGCCTACCTCGAGTATCTGTACACCAAAGAAGGCCAAGAGATCGTCGCCAAGCACTTTTACCGGCCGGTGGATGCGGAGGTCGCAGCCAAATACGCCTCCCAGTTCCCGAAGCTGACGCTGTTTACGCTCGCGGAAATAGTGGGCGATTGGAAGAAAACCAATCAGGTCCACTTTGCCGATGGCGGGGTGTTCGACCAGGTCCACGGACAGTGAGCAAAGCAATAGAGGGCTCCAACCATTAACCCATCCTAAACAGAGGAAGAATTCTTATGACTAATTTCATATGGGGCTTTATTTTGGGTCTGCTCGTCAGCAGCTTCGGCGTCTTTCTCACGCTGGCCCTAGCGTACGTCGGCGCGCGTGCGGATGCAGACGACTTGGCCGATTGGCGCAGGCTGGGCGCAGAGGACGATTGGATATGGATCGGTTAGAGGTGCTCAACCGCGATGCGGTGCGGCCAGATCATTGTTCTCTGCCGCTACCACTTCCCCGATCCGCTCGGATCGGGGTCTTTTAAAGCACTACGAGAGCTATGGGAATCGCCGTCGCGCGGATGCCGAGATCGGCCGCGAGCATTCTCGGGGTGCTGGGAGGCGCCGCGGAAGCAAGCGGCGGACAGCTCGTGGAGACGAGCATCAGGACGCGGTTGCACGATAAGTGCTGCCGCGTGAGTTTAACTTAGATAACAGAGGAATATACCATGACCATTAAAGCGATCAATGTACGCAATCAGTTTCGCGGAAAGATCAAGGAGATCGTCGCAGGACCCGTGCTCTCGGAGGTGGATGTCGAAACGCCGTCCGGAATAGTGACCTCCGTGATCACCTCACGCTCGATCGACGAGCTCGATCTCAAGGCGGGCTCGGAGGTGCTGGCGCTGGTGAAATCGACCGAGGTGGCACTGGCGAAACTATAGGATTAATCCCAAGTGTAGCGGGCCGGCAGTCGCCGGCCCGCTCGTATCCATGAGCGGACTTCACGAACGCGACACATTAGTACCGTGTCCCGCAATGATTTTTCATATGCGGTAGGAGGAGCGACATGCCGGTCAGTCAGATCATCGATTATTTCAATGACCAGATGCGGGTCGCGCCTATGCGCTTCCTGCCCGAGGATCCGATTCGTTTGCGCTACGGGGCGGTCGACGGGTATTTCGGACCGCTGCGGCTGACGAGCGTGTTTCAGCCCCTCGTCGCGATCGCCTCCAGCGGGCACCTCGTCGTCGGCCATCAAGCCTATGTGCGCGCGCTCGGTGCGAACCACGCGGCGCTACCGGCGCCCGAGGTCTTTGCGAGCGCCCGCGAAGCGGCGGCGATCGTATATCTGGATCGGCTGTGCCGCACGGTGCATATGCTCAATTTTCTACGCCAAGCGAACGAGGATGACTGCTTATTTCTACACGTGCACGCCCGCCATATCCTGGCGGTCCCGCATGATCATGGCGAGTACTTCGAAGGTCTCTTGCATCGCTGCGGCTTGACCCCGGAGCGCATCGTGATCCAGGTCGGTCCGCCGAGCATGGGGAACGCCGATGAACGCCGTCGAACGCAAGCCGCGCTAAGAAACTACCGGCGGCGCGGCTATCGCCTGGCTATGGACGTCATCTCCGGGGTCCACAGGGAAAATATTCTCGAACACGTCTCGGAGCTGCAACCGGATTACGTGCGACTCGACCGCACTTGCCCGGCGATTGGGGACAATCAGGTCGCGTTGGCCCGGGCTATGACCTTGTTCGCTCTTCTCCACGAATCAGGAGCCCAGGTCATTGTCCACCGCCTTGAGACGACGGCGCAGGTTCGTGCCGCCACTGAATACGGGGTGGAATTGGCTGCGGGAGATCACTTCGGCCGACCGAGCCCTGATCTCAGCAATGGTATCCCCGTCCCGGTGGACGGCAGTCGTCGATTCGGCCGCAAAGCGGCCGGTAAGGGGCCGGTTCGGGAGAGTGATGGTTGCTTACGTTATGCATAATAGTTATTTATTAATTAGGATAGATTATTTATGGCAATAAGCAATCGTCTGTTAGATTACAGAACATGGCGCCGTTCCCGAGTTTCTTTTCGCTGAATCTTCGCACCCCTGGCGGCCAAGCACTGTTTCCGGCCGCTGCACGCGGACCCAGCTTCCCTGAAGCGCTTTCAGGAGGTTCAGCCCGTCACCGCGGACGAGCCGTTCGGCGGATGGACGCAGGCCGCGAATTTCGGCGCAGGCGGCGTGTTTGACCAGTACTACGGCGCGAGTAGGACCCCTCCAATGACCCGCCATATCGTCCGCTAGATCGCGTGGGAGCAACTGGCTATGGACCTGTTCTTGCTCTGATCAGCCCTGGGCGATGCGCCCATACGTGCCGTTCTCAATTTGCCGAAAGAGAGTGCCTCGATGCCATCAATTATCAAGATGCGCCCGTCTCCCAGCCGTTCCCCGATCCCGGGGTTCGGACTGACGCTGGGCTACACGATGATCTACCTCAGCCTGATCGTCCTGGTCCCGCTCGCTGGGGTATTTGTCAAGGCGGCCGGGCTCGGTCTTGAGGGCCTCTTGCCGATTCTCGGTTCGCCTCGTGTACTGTCGGCGCTGAAGCTTTCCTTCGGAACGGCGCTGATCGCGGCGGCCATCAACCTGATCTTCGGCATGCTCGTGGCCTGGGTATTCGTGCGCTACGAGTTTCCGGGCAAGCGGCTGTTCGATGCGACGATTGATTTGCCTTTCGCGCTGCCGACCGCGGTCGCCGGCATCGCCCTGACTGCGCTCTACGCGGGCAACGGCTGGATCGGCCAGTTTCTGGAACCTCTGGGCATCAAGGTGGCCTACGCGCCGCTCGGCATCGTCGTCGCGCTGACCTTCGTCGGCCTGCCGTTCGTGGTGCGCACGGTGGAGCCGGTGCTGAGGGACGCCGAGAAAGAACTGGAGGAGGCTGCCGCCTCGCTCGGCGCAACGCGCTGGCAGACGGTGAGCCGGGTTGTCTTTCCGGCCATCCTGCCCGCGCTCCTGACCGGCTTCACGCTGGCGTTCGCGCGCGGCGTCGGTGAATACGGATCGGTGATCTTCATCGCCGGCAATCTGCCGCATGTGTCCGAGATCGCGCCGCTGCTCATTGTCATCAAGCTGGAGGAGTATAGCTATGCGGGCGCCACCGCGGTGGCGGCGGCCATGCTGGTCATTTCCTTCGCCATGTTGCTGGTCATCAACGCGCTGCAGGCGTGGACCAACCGCCACCGGACGCAGCGCCATGTCGAACCCGCTCTGCCTCATCCTGTGCTTCAGGGAGCCGGCGCATGAGTCCCCGGATCGACCACTCACTGCTCGATCCGATCCGGCTCCCGTTCGAGCCGCTGATACAGCGCAATGCAGTGATCACCGAGCAGCCTTGGGTCCGCTGGATTCTGACGGCCGGCGCGCTCGCGTTTCTGATGGCGTTTCTTCTGCTTCCCCTGGTTGCTGTCTTTACGGAGGCCTTGCGCGGCGGCTTCAGGCTGTACTGGGAGTCATTGAAAGCACCCGACGCGCTGGTGGCCATCAGGCTGACCCTCACCGTCGCCGCCATCGCGGTGCCGCTGAATCTCGTCTTCGGCGTGGCCGCGGCCTGGGCGGTTACCAAGTTCGAGTTCCGCGGCAAGTTCTTCCTTATCACGCTTATAGACCTGCCGTTTTCGGTGTCGCCGGTGGTCTCCGGCCTGATCTACGTGCTGATGTTCGGCGCGCAGGGATGGTTCGGTCCTTGGCTGGCCGCGCACGACATCCACATCATCTTCGCCGTGCCGGGTATTGTGTTGGCCACGGTGTTCGTGACCTTTCCCTTCATCGCGCGCGAGCTGATACCGCTGATGCAGGAGCAGGGCACGGACGACGAGCAGGCGGCGCTGTCCCTGGGCGCGAATGGCTGGCAGGCCTTCTGGTATGTCACGGTGCCGAACATTAAATGGGGCCTGCTTTACGGCGTGCTGCTGTGCAACGCCCGCGCAATGGGCGAGTTCGGTGCGGTTTCCGTTGTCAGCGGCCACATCCGCGGCGAGACCAATACCATGCCGCTGCACGTGGAAATCCTCTACAACGAGTATAACTTCGCCGCGGCCTTCGCCGTGGCCTCGCTCTTAGCCGGGCTGGCCCTGGTCACGCTCGCGCTGAAGTCCTTCCTCGAAGCACGGCACGGCGCCGAGCTTTCGGCCTCGCATCGTCATTGACGGAGCTTCTCATGGACATTCGAATCCGCCACATCCACAAGAGCTTCACCGGCTTTCCCGCGCTGGTGGACGTTAATCTCGACATCCGATCGGGCGAGCTGATCGCGCTCTTGGGTCCGTCCGGCTCCGGCAAGACGACGCTGCTGCGCGTCATCGCCGGGCTTGAATTTCCGGACTACGGGGAGATTTTGTTCGGCGCCGAGAACATGGCACGCAAGCCCGTGCGTCAGCGCCGCGTCGGCTTCGTGTTCCAGCACTACGCGCTGTTCAAGCACATGAGCGTGTTGGACAACATCGCCTTCGGTCTGCGCGTACAGCCCAGGTCCTCGCGGCCCGGTGACGCCCAGATCCGCCGCAAGACCATCGAGCTGCTGGACCTGGTGCAGTTGGGTGGCCTGGAGCGGCGCTACCCGCACCAGTTGTCCGGCGGTCAGAAACAGCGGGTGGCCCTGGCCCGCGCCCTGGCGATCGAACCGCGCGTGCTGCTGCTGGACGAACCGTTCGGCGCGCTCGACGCCAAGGTACGCAAGGACCTGCGCCGCTGGCTGCGCGAGCTGCACGACCGGACCGGCTACACGACCGTGTTCGTCACCCACGACCAGGAAGAGGCACTGGAATTGGCCGACCGGGTGGTGATCATGAACCGTGGGTGCCTCGAGCAGGTCGGCACGGTGGACGAAGTGTACGAGCACCCGCGCACGCCGTTCGTCTTCGACTTCCTGGGCGACACCAACGTGCTCGACGCCGAAGTGCGCGGACGCAAGGTGTTCCTGCGCGGCGCCGAGCAGCCGCTGGTGACCGACATCATCCATCCCGATGGCCCCGCCGATCTCTACGTGCGCCCCGGCGACCTGCGTCTTGCGGACCCGGGCTGGCACGGCATCGAGGTGCGCGTAAGCACTGTTCAACGCACCGGTCCTATCGTGCGCGCCAGCGCCGAAATATTGGCCAACGGCACCAGCGTCAGCGTCGAACTGCCTCATCTGCACCATGACGCAGCCAGGTTCCAGGCGGGCGCTGCGCTCCGGCTGAGGATGATGCAGTTCTGCGTTTACCCCCGAGCCGTTGCGGCGCATGCGCACCCGATTACGGATGCTCCGGAACCAACCTCCGCCGAATCGCGAGAGCGCACCCGCGCCTAGTGACGCCTTCGGAGCGCTCGACGATCCCCACGACATCCGTGACGCCGCGGCGCAGACGGAATTATGATGACCCTCCGAACGCGAATGCCTTGCCTACGCTGAACCTGATCATCCGTAACGATCAGCGGGAAATCGCGAGCGTCATGGAACGCTTTGACGACTTCGCCACTCGAAATGGAATGTCCTCGGAGGTACGCGCCGTCTTCGACATCGCATTCGATGAAATGCTGAGCAACATCATCTACTACGCTTATCCGGATGCGGACACCCATGCGATCGAAATCCGCGTCGACTTTGATGGTCAGCGGGTGATCGCAGTGATCGATGACGATGGGGTTCCTTTCAACCCGTTTGCGCACCCCGCACAGAACACGGATCGGCCGCTTGCCGAACGGGACGTCGGTGGCTGCGGGATCCATCTAGTGCGAACCATGTTGGATGACGTTTCGTATCAGAGACACCTCGATCGAAATATAATCACGCTGGTTAAACGCGTGCACGTTTGATTGTACCGGTATGGCCCAAGACATAAGGGGGATTAATCATGCAGATCAATACGCGCGAGTCCTATGAAGTGTTGGTCGTGGATATCGAGGGCCGGTTGGATACGAATACGTCCGGCTATGGCTATGACGAGATGGTGCGTATTGCCAAAGGCGGGAACAAGAAGAGCCTGGTCAACCTTAAGGGGCTGGAATACGTCAGCAGCGCGGGGCTGCGCGTGCTGCTCACCGCGGCGAAGTTGGTAAAGGCCTCCGGTGGGCAGTTCAAGTTCTACGAGCCGACCGACCTGGTAAAACAGGCGCTCGAAATATCCGGCTTCAACAGCTTGCTCAGCGTGTACGGCAGCGAGGGCGAGGCCATTAAGTCGTTTTGAGGGGCGCTCCGTCCTCCGGGAGGTAGCGGCGAAAACCGCTCCGATCGTCCATACTTCTTGAAGGTACCGGTCGGTGTACGGCAGTGCTTGAGAACCATGAGGACAAGTAGCCGCCGCGGCGTGTGACCTAGCGCGGATCCCGCACCTGCCTCCGGCGAGTGTTCCAGATTAGCCCGAACGCTGCGCCGCGATCATCGTGATGTCATCGTATTGCGGGGCCGAGCCTTGGTAGTCAGTCACGGCTTTCAGCAACCCATCGCACATCGCTTGAGCGGGCACACCCCTGTGCGCACGCAGCGCCGCTTGCAATCGATCGACGCCGAACGCGTGCTCGTGCGCATCCACCGTGTCGGTGATGCCGTCGGTGTAGAGTAACAGGGTACCGCTTCGGGGAATGATCATCGTTGCCTCATCAAATCGTGGATCCTCGATGATCCCCAGGGGTTGCCCGGGACCTTGGAGCATGAGCTCGGCCTTGCCCGCCGCATCGACGAGGATCGGTAGCTCGTGCCCGGCGCGGGCGTAGTCGAAGCGCCCGCTATGGATATCCAGCACTCCGTAGAGGACCGTGACGAAGAGCCCCGTGTCACTCATCTCCAGCAGATGACGGTTGACCCGGCGCAGAGTCTCGCCGGGCGCCTCGAATCGGCTCGCCTCGGCGCGCCAGAGAGCGCGCGCCTGGGCCATGAATATCGCCGCCGGCACCCCCTTGCCGGTCACATCGCCCACGACGACACCCATCGCCTGGTCGCTCAAGGCGATGAAGTCGAGGAAATCGCCGCCCACCGCACGGGCCGGCACCATGCGCATTCCGAAATTGAACGCCGGGAAGCGCGGCACCGCCTTGGGCAGAATGCCTATCTGGATCTCGTACGCGAGCTGGAGCTCGCGCTCTAATTTCTCCTTCTCGATGATTTGGCTTTGCGCGGCTTTCAGACTTTCGTAAGCCTCGGCGAGGCGGCGGTTCTTTTCCTGCAGGTCGTGGATCGCGGCGGCGTGCGAGGCGGTCAGGCGCTCGCTCAGCACCCGCACCATTTCGTAGGCCAGCAACGGCTGTCGGCGCAGCAACGCGTCAAAGTCGCCGCGGCTCATGCGTAACATCCGCACCTGCTCCACCGCGCGCACCGTGGCCATGTGGCGTCCGTCGCGGTTGAAGAGGCTCAGTTCGCCCAGGAACTCACCCGCTCCGCGTACGCCAATCACCTGCGCCTCCTCCGTGCCCATGGCCTTGATCACTTCCGTCCGGCCCGCAACCACGATATAAAAATGATCGCCCACGCCGCCTTCGCGAAAGAGAATCGTACCGGGCGATACTTCAACGGGCTGAAGCGTGTCCTCCAAGTGCTCTATTTCTTTCCGGGGCAGAGAACCAAAAAGCGGCACCCTTGCTAGGACCGATGCTTTCACAGAATACCCATCTCCGTTTAGCGCTTACTGGATGGATTTTACGTCTGCTTTTGGGTATCAATACAGCGGATCGCCGTTATTGCTGGACGGTGGCCGTCAGCATCAGGCCCATGAGTCCGTCGAGAAAACCTGCGGATGATTGCTTAGCTTGAAGGCGTGGGTCTTAACCTTCACACGGATGCAAATTGGGGTCGCAAGCCTTTGTCGAGGTTTTTTCTAACCGTGGCCGCCGCCTCTTTCTTGGTGATTACACCGTCATGATTGAAGTCGAGCCCCGCGTTCTGAATATAGCGCCTGGGATGCTGCGGATCGCCCTTAGCGAATAAAACGTAGTCGTCGGGCTTCCCGATCGCCGCCGGCCATAAAATGGCCATGTACACATCCTCAAGGGAGTGCAGTTTACCTTTTCTCGGTTTGAAATACTTTTCGACGTACTTCAACTGTTGCACGGCCGTCATGGCGGCCAATGCCTCGGTCGTGGTTCCCAAGGCCCCTGCTGTGCTTGGCATAAACTGGATCAGGCCTACCGCACCGCTACCGGCTGCATTTCTGGTTGACGGGCTGAACGTTTCACCAGACTCAAACGCCATGCAAGCCATTAGATGGTTGACGTCCGTGCCGAGCGTCCGCGCCACTTCACGTACTCGGTTGCGGAATTCCTCCGGCACCTTTTTACCCCATGCCAGCATTGGTCCTCCTCGCTTCGTATTCGATTCTTAAGCGGGCGAGAATAGATCATGGAGCCAATCTATGCGATGTGGGAGACTTGACCCCGGAAGTGGCTGGAATCCCCGGCGTCTGCGAGCGCACATCGAGGTTTTGCGCGCGGTGCCGCAGCATGTGGTCCATCAAGACCAGCGCCAGCATGGCCTCGGCGATGGGTGTCGCGCGGATCCCAACACAGGGATCATGGCGGCCGAGGGTGACGACTTCGGCGGGGTTGCCGAGGATATCGATCGAACGGCCCGGCAAGCGCAGGCTCGAGGTCGGTTTAAGCGCGATGCCAACCACGATATCCTGGCCGGAGGAGATACCGCCAAGGATCCCGCCCGCGTGGTTACTGAGAAATCCTTCAGGCGTCATCTCGTCGCGGTGTTCGGTCCCTTTCTGCGTTACGCTCGCAAACCCGGCGCCGATGTCCACGCCCTTGACGGCATTGATGCCCATCATGGCCTTGGCAATGTCGGCATCGAGCCGATCGAAAACGGGTTCTCCGAGGCCCGGCGGTACGCCTGTGGCGACCACGTTGACCCGCGCGCCAATGGAGTTACCTTCCTTTCGCAAGGCGTCCATGTAGGCTTCTAGCTCGGGGACCCGATCCGGCTCAGGGCAGAAAAAGGGATTCTGATCTACGGCCTCCCAGTCGCGGAGCTCGATGCGGTGGGGCCCGAGCTGAGCGAGATAGCCGCGGATCGCGATGCCGTAGCGCTCGCGCAGGTATTTTTTCGCGATCCCCGCCGCGGCTACCCGCATGCAGGTCTCGCGCGCCGAGGCCCGGCCGCCGCCGCGGTGGTCACGGATCCCGTATTTCTGCTGGTAGGTGTAGTCGGCGTGCCCGGGCCGAAACTGCGCGAGGATTTTGTCATAGTCCTTGGAACGCTGATTGGAATTTTCGATGAGGAGCCCGATCGGCGTGCCGGTGGTCTTGCCCTCGAAGACACCGGAGAGGATCTTCACGAGGTCGGCTTCACGGCGCTGGGTCGTGTGCCGGGAGGCTCCGGGCTTGCGCCGATCGAGATCGCGCTGCAGATCCTCTTCGGACAACGCGAGCCCGGGCGGACAGCCGTCGACGATGCAACCATAGGCCGGGCCGTGGCTCTCCCCGAAAGTGGTGACGCTGAACAAGACGCCGAAACTGTTGCCGGACATGGGTAGTATTGTAACGTTTAAACGCAGGGACGTCGTGAGAGCGGTCCCCGCTCTGTCAGAGCTTGTTAAGAAATCGTCGCGAGCAAGTCCGCCCGCGAGGCGCACGGCGCGCAGGAACCGCAGTGTATGTGCAAATACATGAGGATTCCGAGCACCGCGCAACGATGCGGGCGGGCTGCGCAGTAGATTTATTCACAAGCTCTCAGCCCGCGCAGCACGAGAGCTGCTTCACGTCCTTGGTAAAGCTCAGGGCGCAGAGCTTGAGCCCCTCCACCATCGTCAAATACGGGTGATAGGTCCCAATAATATCCTTCGTTGTCAGCTTGAAGCGGATCGCGAGGGTGGCCTCCTGGATGACCTCTCCGGCCTCGGCTGCCAGCACATGCGCGCCGAGCAACCGTCCGTTGCCGCGCTCCTGGATGAGCTTGATCAGCCCCTTGGTGTTGCGCGCGGCTTGCGCCCTCGGCACGTGCTCGAGCGGCAGCATGGCCGTCTCGATCGCCAAGCCCTCGGTCCTCGCTTGCGCCTCGGTCAAACCCACGCTCGCAAGCTGCGGATCGGTGAAGGTCACGCGCGGCAGCGCCGAGAGGTCATAGACTTTCCCGGCGCCGGTCAACGCATTCTCCGCCGCGAGTTGGCCGGCATAAGCAGCCACGTAGACGAACATCGGTTCTCCGATGCAGTCTCCCGCGGCGAAGATGTCGGGGTTCTCTGTCCGCAGGTGGGAGTCCACCTGGACCTCTCCTCGGGGGCCTAGCGTAACGCCCGCCCCCTGCAGACCGAAGCCCTCGGTGTTCGCCCGTCGCCCCGTGGTGATCAGCAGCTGCTCGGCGGCGAGCGTCCGCTTCGCGCCCTCTCTTTCGAGATGCACCCGGTGTTCATCGCCGCTGCGCTCGACCCGCTCGATCTTGGCGCCGGTCAATACGATCATCCGTTCGGCCGTCAAGTACTTGGCCAAGGCCTCGCTGATCTCCGGCTCCTCGGCCGCGGCGATATGAGGTAGCGTTTCCACCAGCGTCACACGGACCCCAAAGCGCGCAAACAGTTGCCCGAGCTCCAGGCCGATCGCCCCACCGCCGATGACGATTAGGGTCTGCGGGAGTGCCGGCAGGCTCAGCGCCTCGGTCGAGTCAAGGTAGCCCGCCTCGGCGAGCCCCCGGATGGACGGCGCCGCCGGCCTTGATCCCGTCGCGACCAGGATCTTACCGGGTGTGTAAGCCTGGCCATTGACGCGCATGCCCCGCCCGCCCGTCAACTGGGCGCGCCCGCGGAGGAGCGTGATGTTCGGGTAAGCCGCTAGGACCTTGACGTATTTCTCTTCCCGCAGCGCCGCCACGAGCTCATCCTTTTGGCTCACGACCCGCTGCCAATCGGAAGGCGGGGGACAGGCCGCCATGCCTTCGAAGTTCGGGTAGGCCGCGTGATAGCAGATCTCCGCCGCCTTGATCAGTGTCTTCGAGGGTACGCAGCCGATGTTGACGCAAGTGCCGCCGATCGTGCCTTCCTCGACAATCGCGACCCTGGCGCCGAGCTCCGCGGCCTTGATCGCGGCGGCGAAGGCCGCCGAGCCCCCGCCGATCGTCATCAGATCGAAATCGGCGCCCTCGGATCTGGGAACCTGGCGCTCGCCTTCGAGGGGTCGTTTGGCGTCTACGATGGCGCGGTATCCGGCCTTTGCCACGGCCTCCGCGAGGGTCTCCTCTGGACTTGACCCGCTTTTGTGGACACATCACTGTGCACAGATGGAGGGTCAAGTATGTCGAAATTTAAATCCAAACATTCGATACGATATACGGCGGAG
>MUGK01000073.1 GCA_002007425.1 Chromatiales bacterium USCg_Taylor
GGACGGTCGCGGCAAAAGGAATCACTCGCCGCGAGACCGAGGGTGCGAGAGTGACTTGGATGTCCTGTCGCACATACCGAGGGCCGCGGCGCAAACGTTTCACGGAGAAGTTCTTTGTGCGCTGCGACGTGACCGAGGAGTTTCCGTTCCTAGTCACGAAGTTCTCGCCTTATTACGACCGTTAAACCTAACCAACCGAAAGGAGATATGAAATGAATACTATGAACATGCCCGGATTTACTGCAGAAACATCGCTCTACCAGACGAGCGGGCACTACCAAGCCGGTAGACATGCGACTCACTTAATGATTAGCGCAATCTACCCAGCTCTTCGTAATTTCGGTCTCAACGAAGTCGAATGCAAGACGTTTTGTTGCGCTGCGTGCTCCTGTTGCGCAAACCTTGGCAACCAAACTTGCTGCAACAGTTGTCAAACAAGTTGCCAATGACGTTGACGGGCGGGGTTAGCGGAGCCGGCGGGATATTTATCGGGTAGCCCGCGTAGATGCGGTGAACGAATGGAACCGCATCGCTCGCGAAAAACTCCGTGTCTCGTAGGTTGGGTTAGGCGAAGCCGTAACTCAATGAACTGGCGCATGAATGTTGGGTTACGCGATAAAGCCGCTAACCCAACCTACGGGCCTGCTACGTGCTATGAACGTTAACCCGTAACCCGTAACCCGTAACCCGCGTAAGGCGGAACCGGTTTACCGGGTTCCGCCACTTGGGACGAACCACGATACCGTATAATTTTTAGCCGGTTGATGAGGCTTATGGAACATTCCTTTATTTGTTGGCCAAAGATTGGCGGATCGCCTATCGGCATCCGCCCTACGCTTTTCACACTGGGTGGAGGTTGGGATGCCGGATTATCGGCGCTATTGGGGGCCGGGGGCAATTTACCGTCGGTGGTCGAATTCGGGCACTTCGGGCGGGTGGCTGGTGCGGTCACCGGTGGCTTTGCGGCCCTCATCTGCCTAAACAGTCGCTCCAGCGCGTAGGATGCGGTGAACGAAGGGAACCGCATCGCTCGCGATCGATGCGTTTCCTACCTCAGCGCATCCTACGGGCTATGACCGTTAAACCTAACTAACCGAAAGGAGATAGAAAATGAAAACAATGAACATGATGACTATGCCGAGATTTACTGCGGATGCATCTTTGTACACGAGCGGTGGTTATTACCGCCACCGCCAGTCTGCCGGCTCAGATTCCTATACTGTTGTGCCCGCGATCCCTTTTTGCGGGAACTGTGATTGGATTCTTGATAACTGCGAGAGGAATGGCTGGCGTCCACGAGCGCTATGCAACGCGTGTGCGGTAGGCAACTGTTTTAGTGGAGTAGAAGATCCGACGCCCAGTAATCCGTGGGATTGATTCACTAATCGCAACACTGAATTCATCGAGAATTTTTTTGTGCGGGTGCATGTTACCGAGGAGTTGACGTTCTTGGTCCGGGCGATGGGATAGACGAAGGCGTGAGCAGCTGTCGCTATCGCGAGCGATCAGGCGGCGAGGTAGGCAGGCGTCATCGCACGCTTTGGTGCTGGCAGCGTGAAGATCGGGGTCCCGAAGGAGATTAAGGATAAGGAAAACCGCGTGGCGCTCACGCCAGCGGGCGCTCGCGCCTTGGTGGAGGCGGGGCATGAGGTGCTGGTGCAGGGGGGCGCGGGGCTCGGCTCGGGTTTCCTGGATACAGAATACCTCGCCGCCGGTGCGCGCTCGGTGGGTGTCGAGGAGGCCTGGGATGCGGAGCTCGTCCTCAAGGTCAAGAACCCCTCGAATCGGAATATGGCTATCTGAAGGACCAGATCCTCTTCGCCTATTTGCATCTCGCGGGCGCGCCGCGGAAGGGGCTAAAGGGGCCAGGGTCGGATATTCTCACAATGGCAGCTCTCCCTGCTCAGCGATGGCTAGCCCCGTGACATTAGCGTCTAACCGCGGCCGTCCCCGCGGCCTCGCCTCGCGCCGTTGCCCTTGCCGTCGGCTAGTAGTTGCATTTGTCCTACAATAGGACATTACCGGTACTCCGACAGGGGACTTTCACCCCATGAGCCCGCGTAGGATGCGGTGAATGAAGGGAACCGCATCGCTCGCGAGGAACGCTGGGTGGGAGAAGCGAACGTAGGATGCGCTGAGGTACAAAGCGCATCACATCGTGAGTGATGCGGTTCGCATAGCTCACCGCATCCGACGGCCCTATGACCGTTGAACCTGCAAATGTGATTAGGAGGTGTGAAATGAACATACCAGGATTTAATGCAGAGGCATCGCTTGGCCCAATCATGGGCATATACCGGGGGAAGGCCGTTTTCGGCAGATTTCCTTCAGAAGGCAGCGGAGGAGTTATGCCACAATTTCGTTTCCAGTCGCAGTCGGATCCGGATGTGGGTGTGTACTGGAGATGCAGGGCGAATGGGGGGGCGATCTCATATGCCGCTGGCCGGTCCTAGTGGAAGCCCGCGTAGGATGCGGTGAACGAAGGGAAGCGCATCGCTCGCGACCGATGCGCTTCGTACCTCAGCGCATCCTACGGGGTCTGGTGTCTTAGTCGTTCCCGCAGTCTGCAGCCAAGACTATTGTGGGGCATGCATAAACGGGAGGCAGTTTTGTTGCGTAGAAGGACAATTACCACATTGGCAGTCCTGCGAACCAGAGCCACCGCCGCCTCCCACCTGCGGGCCGTGCGTAGGTTTTCGGCAGTGTTCCGATGGAACCCAGATATCCTGCTCTGTTTGATCTATCGTTCAGACGAAGCCAGCGTGACCCGGATCTTAAAGAGTGGAATCCGGAAAAATGTCCCCGGATTGCGCTTCGCTGCATCCGGGCTACTCGCTCGCTGGTCCCGAAAGCGGCCGGCCAACGCCGTTACGTGACGGGTTAATATTGGGCTGAGATACGCCATCTATTCCAGAGATCGCTGACATGAAACACGCCCGTCTGAATCATCTGACGTCGGAAGAGTACCTGGCCTCCGAAAACGACAGCCCCACCAAGCACGAGTATGTCGCTGGGCAACTCTATGCGATGGTTGGCGTACGGGATACGCATAATACGATTGCCTTAAATGTGGCCAGCCAGTTGCGTTCCACGCTCCGCGGCGGACCATGCCGGGTGTTCATGTCCGATGTCAAGGTACGGGTCGAGGAGGCTGATGCCTTCTACTATCCGGATGTCTTCGTTACCTGCGATGCACGCGATACCGATCCGTATGTCAAGCGTTACCCGAGCCTGGTGATAGAAGTATTGTCCCCATCGACCGAGGCGATCGACCGCCGGGAGAAGCTCTTAAATTACCGCAAGCTGCCCAGCCTGCATGAATACGTCCTAATCGGGAGCGAGCAGCGATGGATTGAGATCTACCGCGTGGAAGCGGATGGCAGTTGGACCGTGGCGACCCTGGAAGACGATGAGGACCTCGAATTGAGTAGCGTGGGAACGACGATTCCGGCAGGGGAAATTTATCAGAGTGTGACGTTTTGAAAACAGATCAGCGCGCAACCCCGCCGGTTTATCCAGGCGGAGATCGACGCTATCTACCGAGTCATCGCCGGGCGCCACGACCCGGCGGTGGGCTCCTATTCCTGAAGCCGAGGGAAAATATCTTCGAGTCATTTTGCTCGCCGATCACCAGACGGTTCACAACGCGTTCTTTGACAGGTCGTTTACACCATGAAGATAAAATACTTTCAGGATACTGACACCTTATATATTGAATTCCGGGCAGAGGCAGTTGCCGAAACCAGGGACCTGGATGAAAACACCTTGCTCGATATTGATGGTAAGGGGAACATCGTCGCGATTACAGTTGAGCATGCTCGCGACCGAGCTGAGTTCCCTTATTTTTCTTTTGAGCAGATCGCAGCATAACACTGTGGGCGAAGCCTATTGGCTCAAAGGGGAGGTCTTTGATGCATTCTAAGTTCCCATGAACACATTGGAGCGCTTTTCCCTGCACGGTAAAACGGCTATTGTCACCGGCGCCGCGGGGCTCCTGGGCCGTTATCACTGCAAGGCTTTAGCCGAAGCCGGCGCGGCGGTGGTCGCGACCGATTTGGAGCAAGCCGCGTGCGAGGGCGTCGCCCATGAGCTTGGCCAGAGCACACTCGCTTATGCGGCGGACGTCACCGATCCCGTTTCCTTGCGGCGGTTATTGGATGCGGTGCTCGAACGCACCAGTCAAATTGACATTCTGGTCAATAACGCCGCCGTCAACGACCGCTTCGAAAGCCCATCGGTGGCGCTTGAGCGTTCGCAATTCGAGAACTATCCCTTGGAGCACTGGAAACGGTCATTAGACGTTAATGTCACCGGGGTATTCTTGTGCTCTCGGATCATCGGCGCGCGGATGGCCGCGCGTGGCTACGGCAGTATCATTAATATTGCCTCGACCTATGGGCTCGTGGCGCCGGACCAGTCCCTGTACCGGGACCGTCACGGCCACCAGCGATTTTATAAGTCGGCGGTCTATCCGACGACCAAAGGCGCGGTGCTCGCCTTCAGCCGATTCTTGGCCGCCTATTGGGCGCCACGCGGGGTGCGCGTCAACGCGCTTTCACCCGGGGGTGTCGAAAACGAGCAGGACGATGATTTCATTGCCGAGTACTCACGGCGCACGCCGTTGGGGCGTATGGCCGCACCGGAGGACTACATGGGGGCGCTCGTATTTCTCGCCTCCGATGCCTCGGCCTATATGACCGGCGCGAACCTGGTCGTGGACGGCGGCTTTACGGTCTGGTAGCACCCTACCGAATAGTAGGAGAACGAAGCGTATGTCAGGCCCAAAGGTCAACATTCGAGGACGCACGATCGGTGACGGGGAGCCGGCCTACCTCATCGCCGAAATAGGCATCAACCATAACGGCTCGGTCGAGATCGCCAAGCGGCTCATCGAGGGCGCCAAGCGCGCCGGGGCCGATGCGGTCAAGTTTCAAAAACGCACTCCTGAGCTCTGTGTGCCGCAAGACCAGTGGCGCATCGAACGCGATACGCCCTGGGGCCGCATGAGCTACATTGACTACCGGCGCAAGATCGAGCTCGGCCGGCCGGAGTATGCGCACATCGACCGTTACTGCCGAACGCTCGGGATCGACTGGACCGCCTCGTGTTGGGACGAGGCGTCGGTGGATTTTATGCAGCAGTTCGATCCGCCCTTCTACAAGATGGCGAGCGCATCGCTCACCGATCTACCGTTGCTGAACAAGGCCCGCGCCACGGGGCGCCCGGTGATGCTCTCCACCGGCATGTCCACGCTGGACGAGATCACCGCGGCGGTGAACGCCATCGGCACTGCCGCGAACCTGTTGATCGCCCACTCCACATCGACCTATCCCTGTGGGCTCGACGAGCTTAACCTGCGCATGATCCAGACGCTCAAGGGCATGTATCCCGAGGCGCCGATCGGATACTCGGGTCACGAGGTGGGCCTCGCCCCCTCGCTCGCCGCGGTCGCCTTGGGCGCAACCTTCATTGAACGCCATATCACGCTGGATCGAGCCATGTGGGGGACGGACCAAGCTGCTTCGGTCGAGATCGGAGGGTTCGAGCGCCTGGTAAGAAACATAAGGGATATCGAAACATCAATGGGGGATGGTGTGAAGCGCCTCTACGAAAGCGAGCTCGGGCCTCGCCGGAAGCTACGCCGAGCGCGTTAGGTCCTTAGAACAAGAGATGACTGACGGGCCATGCCACGACATAACCGAGCAATACGCCGAGAAACAGATCGCTCGGATAATGATGCGCGACGGCGATCCGCGCCCATCCGATCAGGGCCACGATCGGGAACAATACGCCAGCGGTGTCGGGCAGCGTAAACACGATCGGGACCGAAAGCGCCATCGCCGTCATGCAATGGCCGCTCGGACAAGAATACCGATCAAGCGGCCGTACCTCGGAGGTAAGGTTCAGCACCCGATCCATTGGGCGCAACCTCGCGATATATGCCTTCAGCACCGGGTAGATGACATGCGTTATCCCGAGCGATAACAACGCGGCAAAGATTATCAAGGCCGCGCTCCACCCCTGATAGACCGACAAGGCAACCCCGTACAGGACGAACAGCCAACCGTTGCTGAGGTGGTTAACCGCCCTCGCGAGGGCGCGCAGGCTGCCCCGACGCGCGGCGTCCACCTGCCACAGTACCATCGCTATTTCCTTGTCATGCAGCCATTCTAAAACACCCCGCAGCCGGGCGCGCTGTTTCTCGTCCTGCCCGACCGCCGAGATCTGGGCCGAAATCCGCTGGGTTAGGCTGACTGGCTGATGCATTTCCTGTCTTCAAGACGACGCGATGAGTTAAATACTGTAGCTAAGCGCCGATGTTTATGAAATCCCCTTGTCGCAAGCAGCGCGTGCGATCGGCGGCCACAGATCACCCCAAGGCTCTTTAGCACTCGTGCGCTCTTCCCTGTCCCGAGCGTTCTATCGAAGACTTACCGGGCGCGGCAGTAGCTTGGTACCCAACTGCGCTTTAGGAGCGCCGGGCGGACTCCGTTGTAGTCGAAAGCCAACCCCTCAGCGATCATCGCGTCGAGGTCAAAAAGCAACTTGCTTTCCGGGAGATCGCGAAAGAACAGGTGGTACATCGGACGCACGATCAAGCGCGCGAACCTAATCCCGATGGGGCCGATAAAATTTCGCCGCTGGCCTACGTGCGCGAGCTCGTCCACCATGATCTCGTGCAGCAATTCCCGCAGCCGGTCGCGGGCCTCCGGTTCGTCGGCGAGAATTGCGTCGAATGCGTTTTCTAAATGGTGATAGAACGTCAAACCCATCAGCTCGGTGACAAAGGCGGGCGCGTTCATCAGCTCACCGGGCAGCCGGGCAAAAAACTGATAGAACCAGCGTTGGGCCCAACCGAGCGTCTCCCATTCGACCGCATCGAGATGAAAGGTACGAAACATCTCATTAAATAGGCGCGCGTGACAGAATTCCTCCGCCAAATGGATGCGGCTGATCCGTTGCGTCAGATTCTTGGTCTTTGCCATCGCTGGGATGACATCCCACGCGGCTTGGATGCCGACCCATTCATGGCGGGCGAACTTATAGATACAGGTCAACAACAGCGTTTTGCGGTCGAGCGCTTCAAGGGGATCGGTAAGTTTCTTATAGTTACGATAAAAGGCCAACGGTTCATATAACGGTTGCCGCGAACGCACCGGATTGTCCTTGAAATACCCCAAGCGCGCCCGTTTCTCCGTAAGATCCCTATCCTCTTCCAGCAGCTCGCCTCCATGGCGTGTCGTAAACCCCCAATAATTCTCGAAGTTGCGACGCCGGTCCTCGCCAGTGGTTGGGGAAAAAATCGAGCGGTATTTCTTGCTATGTTCCATAATGGCTCGTTAGTTTTCTAAGTTATTGAGCGCCGTATCAACCCCTCCGGCCGGGGTCTTAGTGGAGCTGGAGCTGGCGAGAGGATTCGAACCCCCGACCGGCTGATTACAAATCAGCTGCTCTACCGACTGAGCTACGCCAGCGAGGACATGGGGCGATTCTAGGAATTCTAGCGCGAAGGATCAAATACCGGTATACCAGTCACGGCTCACGGGATTGCCCCTCTTGGCATTTTTGGCAGACCCCATAGAGATACAACGCGTGATCGGTAATCGAGAATCCATGGTGATGGGCGATATCGACTTGCCGGTCCTCGATAACGTTGTCCACGAATTCGACGATTCTGCCGCAACGTACGCATACCAAATGATCGTGATGCGTTCCTTGATTCAACTCGAAGACCGAATGCCCACCCTCGAAATGATGGCGCGTGACCAGCCCCGCCCCTTCGAATTGGGTCAGCACGCGATACACCGTGGCCAGACCCACGTCTTCCCCGGCATCCAGCAAGGCTTTGTACACGTCCTCGGCACTGAAATGCCGGCGATCACCGGTCTCGAGGATATGCAGTATGCGTAGCCGCGGTAGCGTCGCTTTGAGCCCGGCTTTCTTGAGATCTTGGGTTTCCAGAGTCATATCGTTGCTGAGTGGCGGACCGGCGCAGGCCACGAACGGCTTACGGAGCGCTTGACCTCCGCGAGCACCCCCGTCCGGCCGTCAGTATACCTATTATCGATAGATTACTGTATAAGGGTGGCGGCGCGTAGCAATGCCGGATAAAATAGCTACAAACTATTCTCGACAAAAATGGGGGAGTCTGTCCATGCATAAAGGTACTATTGGCACCTTAGCCCCGCTTTGCTTAGCGTTGTTACTTGCCTCTTGCTCGGGTGCCCCGCGGCTCGAATCGCTTCGCGTGCCGTTGGTTTATCGCGTCGATGTGCAACAGGGCAATGTCGTCACTCAGGAAATGCTGGCCCAACTCGAGGCGGGCATGGATAAGAACAAGGTCCGATATATTATGGGCACACCCCTGCTCGCGGACGTCTTCCATCAGGACCGCTGGGACTATGTCTACACCCAACAGAACGGCGGCGACACTCCGGCCCAGCGGCGGGTATCCTTATATTTCGAGAATGATCACCTGGCTCGCATCGGCGGCGATGTGAAGGCCGCGCGCGCCCCGCTTATCTACACGCCGCGCCAAGAGGTAACCATTCAAGTTCCCGACGAGCGGACACGGAGCTTGTTCGAGCGCTTGCTGGCGGGCATCGGTTTTGGCGAGGACGACTCGGAGCGTGTCGCGGACCAGGTCAAGAGAACAGACGAAATCGAACTCGCCACGCACCAAAACCGCCCTGGCCTGCCGTCATCGGAATGATCTAAATCTATTCCCCGCGGTCTTGCCGCCGGGACCTAGCGATGGGGTTTCCAAAGGGGAGAGGCGCAGCTCTCCCCTTTGGTCGCACCATGGGGTTGCATACCCCGTGGTGCGAAATCTATATTGACTTCTTCCTCTTCCGGCGCGCCTCCTTAGGATCAAGTACCAGGGGGCGGTAGATCTCGATCCGATCTCCGGTTCGAGGACAATAGTCCAAGGCACGGGCTTGGCCGAAGACACCTACCCCTTGGCGCCGCAGATCGATGTCGGGATAACGATTCAGGATACCCGATCGTTGGATCGCTTCCTGTATCGTTGTGCCATGCGGTACGGATAACTCTATGATGACTTGCTCCTCGCGCGTGGAATAGGCTACTCGGATCGCGACGCTAGCATTGCCGCCTGGTTCCATAGCGTTCCTCCGCCCGGCGGCAAAAAGCGTCCACGAGCGAATTGGCCAATTGCTTGAAGACTTGGCCGAAGGCGAGGCCGAGTATCCCTTTCGCCAGCTCGAAGTGCAGGTGCAAGGAGACCTCGCATCCTTGCGTCCCGATGGGATGAAACAGCCAGGTCCCGTTGAGGTATTGAAACGGCCCCGCCTCTAAACGCATATCAATGCGACGGCCCGCCTGCAGGGTGTTCCGGGTGGTAAAGCTCTGCTGGAGAGCGCCCTTGGCCAAGCACAGCGTGGCGCGGATCGCGTGTGGATCGCGGGCAAGCACCGTCGCGGCAGTACACCAAGGCAAGAATTCCGGATAAGCTTCGATGTCATTGACCAGATCATACATCTGCTCGGCTGCATAGGGGACCAAGGCGCTTCGATTAATACTGCTCATCGCCGCTCATCAAGCCGTTCATGCATGAGTGATATTAATACGAATCCGGACGGGTTTATAAGTACGCGCCGGTCGCAACGCGGTAAGCGTAGTTATGCCGAATCGCGACCGCGGAGCTTATTATCGACGCCTGGCCGCAATGGCGGCTCACCGCTATGAAAAAAGCAAAAATTCCTGAAAGTACGATTACCCTCAACAAGAAGGCCAAGCACGACTACTCCATCGAGGAGCGATTCGAAGGCGGACTTGTGCTCGAGGGCTGGGAAGTCAAAAGCTTGCGTGCCGGCCGCATCCAGATCCGCGATAGTTATGTGTTACTGAAAAACGGCGAGGCCTGGTTATTCGGGGCTCTCATCACGCCCTTACCCACGGCTTCGACGCACATTCATCCCGATCCCCAGCGAATCCGCAAGGTATTATTGAATCGCGGCGAGATCAACCGCTTGATCGGCGCCGTGGAACGCAAAGGCTACACGGCCGTCGCAACCGCCATGTACTGGAAGCGCGGGCGAGCCAAACTGGAGATCGGACTGGCCAAAGGCAAGAAGGAACACGACAAGCGGGCCGCCGAAAGAGACCGGGATTGGCGGCGCGAGCAAGAACGGGTCTTGAAAGCCCGGGCGTAACTTCGACTGTTGTCGCGCCCTGCAGACTGCTCCGATTGCACGTATAATGTAAACTTGTAGTAATTGAGATGGTCTTAGTTTCCCATGGGGGCGACCTGGCTTCGACGCGGGTCACAAAACCTAAGGGGCATGCCGAGGCGCAGCACACCTCGTAAATCCAACTGCAAACCAATATAGTTGCCAACAACGACAACTACGCCCTAGCGGCTTAATCCCCGCTAGCCTCTGACTGAGTCCCGTGCTTGTGCGCTCAACTCAGAGGCCGACTCTCACAAGCTCGCGATGAAACCCGCCCGAGGCGGATTCGCTAAAACCTAATCGGGCCCGCCGCCGGTAGTTCCTGCTACTCGGAAGACCGGCGGTTAAATTGAAGAGCTGGCTACGCATGTAGAACCGAGGGCGGAGGACTTGCGGACGCGGGTTCGATTCCCGCCGCCTCCACCAATAAATCAATGAGTTAGATGATTTAATGACTAAATCCTGCTCCTGTTTGCCCCATGGTTCCCCTGTGATTTAGCAGGATTTGGTCAGGATCTGAGCTGGTAGCGCCACGTGCTGAGCGGCTACGAGGCCGGGCAGCGCTAGCGCATTTCAGGGCTGGCTCCCGCCTACCACGAGAAGCGCCAGCGCGCGTGCCTGGAGCGGGCGCAGAACAAGGCTCCGCTGTGGCGGGATGTGTTTCCGAGGAATCAGGTCCTAGCTCGCTGCCGAGGTCTCCAAGCGCAGTCGGCCCGGCCCCGCTGCGCGACGCGGCCGGGAGGAAGGCATTCTCACCCCGAAATGTCCAGGCGTGCACCAGCAGCCCCGCGGCATGCGCGTCTGCGACGAGCATGGTCGGTCTTCCGAGAGACTCGTCCTGATTACGGGAGATGAGCGGGTCCTTGCTCGGGCCAATGGCTTGCGCATAGGCCGCGATCTCGGCGAGGCCCTTCCGCGTCACCAGGTCCATGTAGCCGCGCGGGTCGCCCTTCAGCACAAAGTCATAGGGTCTACCGCTCGACCCGATGAGCTGCACGAGCGGGAGCGCGGTGATGCGACGTAGCGCCTTCAGGTTCTCGACCTCGAAGGACTGGATCAATACCGCGGAATCTTTCCCGCGGTAGCCGTGGCGCTCCAGCATCTGGATGAGCCGTGCCTCGAGAGGCAGGCCCAGCCCGCGGAAATAGCTCGGGTGCTTGGTCTCGGGGGTGGCCGGCCGAGCGCATGTGCGTCACGGGTCCGCCGCTCGCCCATCGCCCGGACGAGGTTTAGGATCTCCTCGAAGGTGGGGAT
>MUGK01000074.1 GCA_002007425.1 Chromatiales bacterium USCg_Taylor
GGACGGTCGCGGCAAAAGGAATCACTCGCCGCGAGACCGAGGGTGCGAGAGTGACTTGGATGTCCTGTCGCACATACCGAGGGCCGCGGCGCAAACGGTACGAACGCCACTGTTCAAAAGCGTACTGCGAGGCGAGGGCGCCCATAAAGACGCCAAGCGCGATTTGGAAAACAAGCTTCATGGGAGTTTATAATCCGCCGTGAGCTTCTTCGGCACGGGCACGTTCCTTAACCGCACATAGCACGGTAGGCCGTTTTCATACGGGGGATAGTCTTCCCCCTGGATGAGCGGCCTGAGATAGCGGCGGCAGTCGTCGGTGATCCCGTAACCGTCCTCGGCGATATACTCGCGCGGTATCTTCTTCTCGACGTTGGCGACCTCTTCGAGCCGGGCTTCCCCCACCTCCCACACGTAGGGATCATCGGACTTTCGCACGATGATCGGTAGGACGGCGTTCTTCCCTGCGAGCGCGCATTCGACCGCAGCCCGGCCTAGGGCATACGCTTGTTCGACATCGGTTTTCGAGGCGATATGGCGCGCCGCGCGTTGAAGATAATCCGCGACCGCCCAGTGGTATTTGTACCCCAGCCCCGTCTTTACCAATCCCGCTATGACCGGTGCGACGCCGCCGAGCTGCGCATGGCCGAAAGCATCGCGTGTCCCGGCTTCGGATAGAAATTGCCCGGCCGCGTTTTTTAGTCCTTCGGAGACCACGATGACGCAATAGCCCTCGGTGTCGACGACGTGTTTGACGCGCGCCAAGAATCCCGGCTCATCGAAAGGGATCTCCGGGAACAAGATGATATGCGGGGGATCGGTTGACCGCTCCTGTGCCAATCCGCCCGCGGCCGCGATCCAACCCGCATGCCGCCCCATGACCTCCAGGATGAACACCTTGGTCGAGGTCTTGGCCATCGAAGCGACATCGAATGCCGCCTCGCGCACCGAGACCGCCACGTATTTCGCCACCGATCCGAAGCCCGGGCAGGCATCGGTGATCGGCAGATCGTTATCGACCGTCTTGGGGATGCCGATGCAGGCGAGGGGATAGCCGACCGCAGCCGCCATTTGTGCGATCTTGTTTGAGGTGTCTTGTGAATCCCCGCCGCCGTTATAGAAGAAGTAACCGATGTCATGGGCCTTGCAGACCTCGATGAGCCGCTCGTATTCCGCGCGGTTCTTGTCCAGGCCCTTGAGCTTATAACGGCAGGAACCGAACGCGGCGGCGGGGGTGTGGCGGAGCGCGGCGATATCCTCATCCGACTCCCTGGAGGTGTCGATGAGGTCTTCGGTCAGGGCGCCGATGATCCCATTGCGCCCGGCGTAGACCGTGGCGATGCGCTCGGGATGCCGGCGGACCGTTTGGATGAGGCCGCAGGCGCTGGCGTTGATGACGGCGGTGACCCCACCGGACTGTGCGTAGAAGGCGTTTATTGCTGGCATGATTTTCCTAGCCGTGGAAATAGGGTGATACTAACTCGGCATACTGGCTCAGGAAAAGCCGTTACGTGCCATTGTGCGCGGGCGGTGCTCGATTCCTTTGGCGTCGGTCAACATACAGGAGCATTAGGTGGAAACACAAGACGATGCGGCACCGAGGTCGTTTCTATCCCTCTCCTGGCGATTTTGGCGACGCGCTCCACTCTACATGCGCATCGTGTTGGCGCTGGTCCTTGGCGTGCTCGTGGGCCTGGCCTTGGGGCCCGCGGCTTGGCGTTTCCGGGACAACTCGTGCTGCGGCTTCTCGGCGCCCTTGCGCCGCCGCTCATCCTCGCTCGGTTTGACGGTCGCCAATGTGCTCGAACCGGGCGCCGGCGCCGGCCTGAAACCGCCGGCCGCGACGGCGGAGCACGCTGTGCCAGGCCACTCCGATCCGTGGCTGACTTTCCTCGAGAACATACCGAAAAGCCTGCTCGGCCCCTTGGGCGATAACGGTAAGGTGCTGGGCGTGATCGTGATCGCGTTGGCCTTCGGCATCGCGCTACGGCGCGAGCGGACGCGGCCGCTCGGTACACCGCAACAGCTCGTCGAGCTTTTCTTGGCGTGTCTCGTGCGCATCCTGCACTGGGTGATCGCAATCGTACCCCTGGCCGTATTCGGGATCGTGGCCAGCGTGGTCGGAACCGGTGGCTTCCGCGACTTCCGCAGCCTCGGCCTCTTCGTGTTGAGCGTGATCGTGGCCTTGCTTATTCAGGCGGGGTACTATCTGCTACGCATACGCTTCGGCTCGTGGGTGCATCCCTGGAAGGCGATCCAGGGTTCGCGCGACGCTCTGGTCATGGCCTTCTCGACGGCGAGCTCGACCGCGACCATGCCGGTCACTTATGCTTGCCTCAAAGAGCGGGTAGGACTGCGGGAGCGCTCGGCCACCCTCGGGGCTCTGGTCGGGGCCAATTTCAACAACGACGGCACCGCGCTCTACGAGGCCATGGCCGCTCTCTTCGTGGCGCAGATGCTGGGTCTCGATCTAACCCTTGCGCAACAGCTAATGGTGGTGTTGACCAGTGTCATCGCCTCGGTGGGCGCGGCCGGGATCCCCGAGGCCGGTTTGGTGACGATGACCTTGGTGTTTAACGCGGTCGGGTTGCCTACCGAATATATCGCTATCCTCCTGACCGTCGATTGGTTCCTAGACCGCTGTCGCACCGCCATCAATGTCATGGGCGACATCAATGTCAGTTGTCTGCTCGATGGCAAGCGGCGCGAGGCTGATCCGCCCGAATAAATCGTAAGCGCTTGTTTAACCCCACCCTGTTGATTTGAGTTAAATTTATCCACAGTGCGATAGCGCCGCGCAAACAGGATTAGGATAAGTTGCGCACGGCTTTTACTAAATCTTCGGGTGTCCCGATGTCGAAACAGGTGTCATCGGGAAAAACCACCCCTTCTACTCGCAGATCACTTTCGATTGCAGCATTGAGAACGTCCCCAACAATCAATTCTCGCTGCTCGCACACATTACCCTGTGTGTTTGCTTTTTGGATAGCGCCAAGGTATTCATGCATGAAATGTGTGAAGACCGGTGTCCAGAGAGCAATACTCCATCCGTAGCGTAGATGAGTCTCTTTAGGTTTTATTGCAATGAGATTTATTCGACCGTCGTCGTGCAGATCCACCATGTCCCATTTCTGCGGCTGATCGATGGGGAAGAGCCCCAACACTACATCGGCATTCGTGGTCGCTTGCCTGGCCAGCAATCGAACGAATGCATCGTTAGTCTTAAAAATAATATCGGGATAACCGAATGCCACCAACGCGCTTTGCACAAAGGGAAAAGCCTGGTCCAAGGTGTAGGGCGCGCCGAAAGGTAAACCCATCATCAAGTAGGCTAAATGCATATCCAACATTGCGCCATCTCCCAGATAGGCGGGAATGTCCCATTTGCCTTTGCCTAACACAATGTAGACCTTGATGACACCTGCCAATCGCATCTTCTCGAGCAGATAATGACAAACCACTTTTGGACGCACACTCTCACCTTCGTCCAAGGCCCGGAAGCCCACTGGATATAACTCTTTGCTGCAAGGTAATGGGGCAAGCCGCGTTGCTTTCCCGCCTGCCGGGAGCAACCCAATGACTTCCCGATAGAGTTCTCGGTCCCGGTTCGAGTTAGCCATGGCTTTCCGGAGATCGTACGTAGGCGAGGCGCCTGTCAGAGGTCTTGACTAATAGGATTTGATCAAAGGCCTGATGCTGTATTGGTCACCTCGACAATACGCCGAGCCCCACGGCGTGGTCCTTTGATCCGGGCGCCTTAACGAGACGCTGCCATACTCGGAGCTTCTGCGGACTTGGAGGCACTGCATGACGGAAGGATCGACAACTTGACAAAAGGATGAGGGGCGGTCCCTGTCACCGCATCAAGATAGCGGGTCTGAAGTGCCGTCAGAACAGGCGATGCCTCCGGCAGCGGCAAGCCGTCGATTGATTTAGCCAGTATGATCACCGCGAGACTTCCGCACAGAGCGATCTCGTCCGCCACCAGCAACTCCGTGCGATCGATCGGACGCCGTATGAACTCGATGTTCATAGAATGAGCAAGCGCCTCAACGACATCCAGCGTGATGCCCTCCAACGCCCCTTCTGTCGCGGGAGGCGTGCACACCGTACCCTCCCGAACCATCAGCACGCAGGACCCGGTTGCCTCCGCCACCCGACCCCACTGATTAAGCAGCACCATGTCCTCGCACCCCCGCGCGCGACCCTCGATCCTTGCCAAACGGCCGGCCTGGTAGTTGGTCCCGGTCTTGATCCTGGCGGGAAGCGACAAATCGGCACTCCGCTGCCAAGTACTGACCCCCACGTTAATGGGCGGGGACACGGGTGTGTCGTGGTGGTAGGCCGTCACGGCAAGATCCGCGACAGTCCCCTCGCCCCAATGTCCCTCAGTCACGTAAAGTGTTGTCCTAGCCCACATATTCCGGCCCGGTTCGACTAAGACACCGATCAGTTCGTCGAGCGCGCCCTCGTACTCCTCGTACGCCGTGAGGAAAGGAATGTGCAGCAAGCGAGCAGATCGTCGCAGACGTTCATAATGACGACGCAGCATCACCATTGCGAACCGCTCATCGGGCTGCCAAAAGCCCGTGATCCCTTCGAATACGCTTAGACCCCTGGTGAAAGCCTCACAACCGATATGGAGCAAAGCTTCGTTCCACAGACGAAGTTTGCCCCCCATGTATACGAACTTTGGTTCTTGCAGTGTTGCCACGTCGGCCTCCTGTTTCGTCTCTGAACCTAAGGATCGAGCATGCGTGCCTCGGCGCTTCGGCGGGTTCGCTCTCTGCTCAAACCCTGTGCTGGTACAACAGATTTCCTCGGCTCTCTGTTCCGTCAGTATAAAGAGCCGCAATCTCGTCGGCAATGTGCGAGAAATCGGTCCCGCGCAGATAATCCCTCATGGTGGTGCCCGTACAAGCCTCATCCCCGGGGGAGGATCCAGGTTACCCGATCCCTCGCGGTGGCGCCGTTTGTACAGGAGGCGCTCGGGAAGCTCGTGGAACTTCCCCATCAGGGCGAGCAGCTTATTTGGATAGCGGTGCATAACGCTATATAATGAACTCGCAGTTCCTGAGAATCACGATCACGCTGCCCGAGGAAGGGGACGCATGTTGAAAGCAATTAATGAGAGATTCCCGACGTACAAGCAATTTGATCCGCTGGTACCGGTCTGGTGCGTGACACCCCATGAGGGGCGTGTTATCCACCGTTTCTTTGACACTTCGCCGTTCAGTCCCTCGGGACGCTATCTGGCTCTTTTCCGCCTTCCTTACGAAGACCGGCTACCCGCGCCGGGTGATGTTGGACAGGTCTTGCTGGTCGATCTCCAGACGGGAGAAGAGCGCGTCGTGGACGAATCGCGCGGATGGGAACCTCAGCTCGGCGCCAACGTGCAGTGGGGTAAAGATGACACACAGCTTTTCTTCAATGACGTGGACGTCAGTACCTGGGAGCCACACGGAATCAGGCTAAATCCTCAAACCGGGGATAGGAAGAAACTCAACGGATGTATCTTCAACGTCTCCCAGGATGGGAAAAAGTCGATTTCGGCGAACATGAAATGTATGCGTAGGACGCAGGCCGGATACGGTGTTGTCGTGCCAGATGAGTATGTGCCCCGCAATATCGGACTGCGCGAAGATGACGGTATCTACATCACAGATACAGAGACTGGCGAGTGCAGGCTACTGATCTCCGTTCGGGATATTGTCGAGAGAACGGTCCCAAAAGACGCATTGAAAGCATACGCAGACATGGAAGTCTACGGATTCCTCTGCAAATGGAATCCTCAGGGGACTCGCCTCCTCTTCTCGCTACGTAGTTTTCCAAAAGACCATCCACGGCGCTTCGATTCGATAACGGACCTTGTAATGAAATACGACGTTTTCACCATGAGGGAAGACGGTAACGAGCTTTTCAACGTCGTTCCTGCTTCTGAGTGGGAGAAGGGCGGCCATCACATTAACTGGTTTCCTGACGGCGAAAGGCTCTCGATGAACTTAAATCTGTCGCGACATGACCTTGGGAGATATTGGTTAAAGAAAAGGCTACGGAAAGCGAAGATATTGATGCAAATGTTGAGAGATATAAAGAAAAACTTATTGACGACATCACTATACATTGGCAAAGGCAGCTTGCGTTTTGTCAAGGTCAAATATGACGGAACGGGTCTCGATAGGATCCTTAATGATATTCCCGGTTCAGGTCATCCCACTGTCCATCTCAACGGTCGTCACATATTGACTGATGCTTATGTAGAGGAGCCGGTGGCGTTCAGAGACGGAACCGTTCCTATCCGACTTGTCGACCTAGACAATCGCGGCGAGAAAGTGCTGGTTCGGCTCCGGACGCGCACAGATCAACAGGCATCGTGTATCAGTCTGCGAGTCGACCCACATCCCGCTTGGGATTTCCAGCAGAGATGGATAGCGTTTAATGGACTCGTGGACGGCACCCGTAGAGTCTATATTGCCGATCTCAGGGAGCTGGTCGGATACGACAAGCCGGGCTAAGTAGGTACCCAAAGTCTTGCAGCAGTTTCCTGAGCCAGAAGTGCTTCAAGCACATGCCGGCTTGACGACGCCCTTGCAGTGATGTGTGGCTACGTGGCCTTCTTGGGGGCTGTGGGCAACAGGGAGATTAGACCCGCCGCTTGTGCCTGGGAGCCCTGTGGGTAACAGGGACGTTATCCACAAGCCCATAGGCCATCTAGGACCAGCCTGACAATAACCGACAAATTGTTCCGAAAAGCCTCGGTTTTTAGCCATTATCAACGGAGTGAATAGATATGAATAGCAACCTACCGCGGGTTTCCATTGGCATGCCTATCTATAATGGTGAACGATACGTTCGATCCGCGTTGGATTCGTTACTCGCTCAAACATTCGAGGACTTTGAGATCATCATATCGGATAATGCGTCGACCGACGCCACGCCGGCGATCTGTAGAGCTTATGCTGCCAAGGACCAGCGGATCCGTTATTACGTAAACGAGCGGAACATAGGGGGCGCGCCCAATCACAATCGAACTATAGAGCTCGCGACCGCTAAGTACTTTAAATGGGCTCATTACGATGACGTTTGGGCTCCGGACTTACTCGCCAAAAGTGTCGAAATCCTAGACCGCTATTCGAGCGTCGTGCTTTGCTATTCTCAAACGATAATTATAGACGAGCATGGAAATCCCGGGACCGAGCTCAAGGACCAACTCAACCTGCGTGCCGCGAGCCCTGTTGACCGTTACCATGCCTTCCATAAACGCTATCGTCGATTGAAGTGGAGCGGTCATATCTTTTTAGGCCTAATGAGAATGGACGCCTTAAAGAAAACACGCCAGCATGCCAGCATCTACTGGGCTGACCTCGTACTTCTTGCTGAGCTTGTTTTGCTTGGGGAGTTCTACGAGATTCCGGAACCTCTATTTTATAGACGCGTTCACCCGGAAAGTTCCACCATTAAGCATACTTCACAAGGCGTCGCTGTTTTTGAAGACCCCACCAATAAGGGACGTATCCTCTTACCACTATGGAGAGTGAGCTTTGAGCTGGCAAGATCCCTCCAGGCTTCGCATCTGAACATCTATGATAAGCTACGCTGTTTCCCCCAAATCGGCCTGTGGTACCTCCGGTTGTCCAGAGGCTTGGCGCTAGACCTGTTGTGGGCGCTTAGGCAACTTGGGCGCTTAGCTCCGCCAGAATCGCGGTAGGAATGCAGAGCAAGATCGCCAAGATTATATTGACAAGTAATCCAACTGCTGGTGCGCCATTCGGTTCGCCGAACAATTGCGCTACTTCATCCACCGCTCCACTCAGAGCAACGGGCGCGAGCGGAGCAGCCTCTTGCATCGTGCTCCACCGGGGCAATAGCCACGCTGTGGCGTTAAGTCATTGTGCGACCTTTAGCGAACCAGCACAAGCAAGCGCAGGCCGGTCGCTGCCCTCGGGGCATCGTACGGGGTGGGGGAAGTACGCGATGGACCGTGACGCAAATCTCAAGCACGCGGCGAACGATCGAGCCTGCGATAAACGTAGAAAGGTCACCGTCGATAGATTATCATTTCCCCTCCCAAAACAAACGAGGCGGGACAGCGAGTGAAACTTCGCGTCGGCATCGTGGGTTGCGGCAAGTTTGCCGATGTCCATGTCCAGCAGGTCCATGCCTTGGACAACGCGGCGTTGGTGGCCGTCTGCGATCTTGAGCCGCTCATGGCACGGCAGATGGCGGTGCGCTACTCGGTGCCGGCCGTATATTCCGATTTCGGCCGCATGCTGGCCGAGCAGCGCCTCGATGTCGTGCACATCACGACACCCCCCTCCTCGAACACCGCCCTCGCGAGTAGCGCAATGGAGGCGGGCTGCCATGTATTTATCGAAAAACCCCTGGCGCCCGACCTGAAAGCGGCCCAGGCGATCGTCGCGGCCGCCGAGCACCACACGCGCAAGCTCTGCATCAATTACTGGTACAACTACGATCCGCCGGGCGAGGCGCTACGCCGGCTCGTCGAAGAGGGCGTGCTGGGCGACCCCGTGCACGTTGAAAGCGTGTTTGGCTACGATTTGAGCGGTGTCTTCGGCAGCGCCCTGCTCGGCGATAACGAGCATTGGGTGCATCATCTGCCCGGCAAACTGTTTCATAACGTCTTGGACCATGTCGTCAACAAGATCGCGCTGTTCATGCCCGATGCCGACCCGCTGGTCTCTGCGTTTGACCACCGCCACCGGCCGCCGAGCGGCGATGCGATCACGGATGCCGTGATGGATGAGCTACGGTTTCTGATGCAGGGCGAGCGGGTATCCGGTTACGGCTTGATCAGCTCCCACGCGCGGCCGGCTGGCCAGACTCTCCGCGTCTACGGGACCCGGAACACGATACAGGTCGACTTTCAGAAACGCACGGTCGTGGTGGAAACGGCACAGACCGTACCGACCGCGCTGGGACGCCTCCTTTCCGCGTTTTCCCATGCCCGCGCTTATCGGCGCTGCGCGTATGGAAACCTGCGGCAATTCCTGTGGGCCGAGTTTCATGCCTTCGAAGGCATGCGGCGGCTGCTGCGGGCGTTCTACGACTGCATCCACCACGATACCGCACCGCCGATTGCGTACTCAGAGATGCTGCGGGTGAGTGGGCTCATGGACGCCCTGATCGGCGCGCTCGTGCAAACGCGTCTCGCCCGGGAGGGGCGCCGATGAGGGTACTGGTCACCGGGGCGACGGGTTTCGTCGGCAGCGCTGTCGTTCGGGCCCTGCTGACGCGCACCGAGCACGCGCTTATTTGCCAAGTCAGGACCGGTTCCAACCTTAGCCGCTTGCAACCCGTGCTGGAGGGACCCCAAGCGGGTCGCGCGGATGTCGTGGCCGCCAATTTGCTCTCAAGGGCCGATAGCGCGAAGCTCGTGGTGGATGCCGACGTCATCATCCATTGTGCCGCGGGGATGGACGGCGGGGCGACCAACATCTATATGAACACGGTCGTCGCGACGCGCAATCTGCTTGATGCGATGGGCAACGGCCGGTGCAGACGTTTGGTGCTGGTCAGCTCGTTTGCGGTGTACGGGACGGCAGAGCTGCCACGGGGAGCGCTGGTCAACGAAGACACGCCTATCGAGAGCCATCCCGAGCGCCGCGACGGCTATGTACTCGCGAAACTGCATCAGGAAGAGATCGTCCGCGAATACGCCGCTCGGTTCGGCTTCGATCTAGTCGTCGCGCGGCCCGGCGTGGTTTACGGACCGGGGGGTTACGATCCCTTGTCCGCCCGCATCGGCCTGAATCTGCCTGGACTTTTTCTCAGTATGGGTGGCAACAACCTGCTGCCACTGAGCTACGTCGACAATTGCGCCGATGCTCTCGTGGTCGCGGCCACCGCGCCCCAGGCCGCCGGGCTCACCCTCAACCTGCACGATGACGATCTCCGTACCTGCCGTGAATACCTCAGGCGTTATCGCGGCGAGGTCCGTCCCCTCCGCACGCTGGTCGTGCCCTATCCGCTGCTGCTGCTGCTCTCGGCGGCGAACGAGTGCTACCACCGTTGGTCGCGTGGACAGCTACCGGCCGCCCTCACCGTGTACCGCACGCGCAGCCTGTATGTCGGGCGCCGTTACGATAATGGGCGCCTGAAGTCGCTCGGCTGGCGCCAGTCAGTTTCCACGCAGGACGGCCTGCAACGCACGTTCGAGTTTTTCCGACAGCCGGACTGAGAGCCTGTGAAAAAACCCCATCGCAGTCAAGCGCGAGCGCGTGGCGCAAGACGGGATGCGGGTGCGGGCCGCCCTAATATACCTTACATGTGTTTCGGGCTTGATCTATACAGCTCGCTGCGCAGGTGGTTCGTAACCGTTAGTTTTTTATTGCTAAGTTGTTTCTCTTTTCCACTTTTTGGTGAAATTAGCGATCTCGGAGTCACTGTACAGATGACGCACATACTCGCAGGCATACATCTTTTTGATGTAGTCGTCGGGAAGTCGTAAAGCTTGTAGAAACTTCTTATACATAGGATAGTATGACTTATCCGTTGCCATCCTGGCGTTAACGAGCGGAATATCAATGCCGAGGAATTTCTTGATGGCTTCCGTAAAACAGCGATCGAAATATTCGAGTTTGATCAAGAGCAGTTCGACGCCGTCCCCCGAGTAGATCTTGTACCCTGTCGTCCGTGGGAACTCACTCTCGAGAATGTCGATACCGAAGAATTGCTCGAGCTCCACATGAAACCATTGAAAAGGCATTTCGTAAAAGTCAAGCTTTTGATGGAATTCTGCGAGGTAGAACTCCGAGAGTTGGGCAAGATCCAGGTCGTTGTTCGCACAACGCTCCTCAAAGTCGGGTATCCAACGCTCGATAGTTTCAAAAAGGCCGGATACGTTTCTAGCAATCGGATCGCGAGTCAGCGTGATCACCTGCCAAGGCTTACGGCATTTGTCTCGAGCCCACTGTTTCGCCAAATACTTGCAGACCATAGTTGAGATGCCGTCCGGCGAACGGGAATGTCGAAACCAACCCCGTTTTTGTCCGAAGTGGTGTACTTCTTCCCAAGCGATACCTTTGTCGGTCAAAACGTGTATGTGATGGAGAGGCGTCTCCGGTCGTGCTTTCTTTAACGACGCGCACACCGACGTTGAGCCAACTTTACCCATTTGGTACACGAGAACGGGAGTTGTCCGCAGAGTTCTACGAAAACGAGAGATGATAAAGGCTTTCCGCGATTGCATGAGGACAACTCCACACGAGCTTTCTAATCATAAATTTAATTCCGTTTGGTATCTGCGTGCACATCGTGGTTCGATTCCTAGCTTACAAAATAGAAGAACCTGTCTCTACCGGTCTCGATGAGCCCCCTTGCGCTTATTGAGCCTTGCATAATGAGTGAACTATTTTCGCTTTCATCGATCAGATCTTTCAGGGATTACACTGGAGGAGACGATGAAGAGCGAAGAGAAACGCA
>MUGK01000075.1 GCA_002007425.1 Chromatiales bacterium USCg_Taylor
TGGAGCTCATCTACTCCTCGGGGCTGCGGGTCTCGGAGGCCGTAGGGCTCGACCTCGCCGACCTCGACCTAGTCGAGCGCGGGGTGCGGGTAACCGGCAAGGGCCAGAAGCGACGCATCGTCCCGGTGGGACGCTATGCCATCGAAACGATGCGGTCCTGGCTCCCGGTGCGTGCGCAGCACACCGGCCCCGAGGAACGCGCGGTCTTCGTCGGTCGGCGCGGCCAGCGGCTCTCGGTTCGCGCGGTGCAGAAACGCCTATACGAATGGGGGATCCGTCAGGGACTCGACCAGCGCGTCCATCCCCATATGCTCCGGCATTCCTTCGCGAGCCATCTCCTCGAGTCCTCGGGCGATCTGCGCGCCGTCCAGGAGCTTCTGGGCCACGCCGACATCGCCACCACCCAGGTCTACACCCACCTCGACTTCCAGCACCTGGCCAAGGTCTACGACGCGACCCATCCGAGGGCCGGCCGAATGCGCGGCCCGAGCGACGCGAAGCCCGCCCCCGAGCGCCCGGGGCGTCCGCCGACGGACGGCGGGTAGCGTAGGCCTCGAAAATGCGGGCCCCCGCGCTCCCGACGGGCAACCACGAAAGCCCCAATAGCTCGTGCACCTTGGTACGGATGACCTCTTCGGTGGGGCGAACCCCGCGCGGCCGCACGCGTAGGCCAAAGGCGATGTTCTCGAACACGCTCATGTGCCGGAAGTGCGCATAGTGCTGGAACACGAAACCGACCTTGCGCGTGCGTGCCTGGCGGTGACGTCCTCGCCATGGAAGTAGATCGCGCCGCGATCTGGTACGTCCAGCCCGGCGATGATCCGGAGGAGCGTAGTCTTGCCGCACCCGGATGGTCCCAGGAGGGCGGTCAGCTCGCCGTCGGGGATGTCGAGGCTCACCTCGTCGAGCGCGCGGAAGGTGTCGAAATACTTGGTGACGTTGCTGGATCATCATTTCATGATGCCCTTGCGTCTTATCGTCGCGCAGGTTGGCAAAGCCATCAGGGTACGCAAACTCGTAGCGGGCAAGGCCGCGGCTAACGCTGACCAGTCGTTAAGTTGCTGGCTTACCAGCAGCAGAAAGGGGCAAGGTGATCCGGGCCGTCCGTGCGCGCGCTCATGTACACGCTGGCCGGGAATGCGGAATCGCTGCTGCGAACTCTTCCAGCGACGGCGAAAGGAGGATGGTCAGCGGGATCTGAAGCTCAGCGCACACCTTCTTCGCTTGGGCGCGCTCGGTCTCCAAGAAGATTTGCAGCTGGTCGAGGGACGCCTGGCGCTGGTCGCGCTCCTCGATTCGCTGTGCCACTGTCTGCGGATCCGCTTCGATCAAGACCACGCTGTCGAGGGCTAGCGAGGCGAATACATCGACGTCAAGCCGGGTCATTTCTCCATCCGCGTTCAGTAGCACGAAATGGCCATCAAGCAGCAGTCTCGTACCCGCTCCGTTGTGCCTTCGAACAGCCGCGGCGAGAGCGCGCTGGTTCGCATCCACGTCGGTGACGCGTTTGTCATCTGTCCAAGTGGCCAAGGCGCGCTCTTCCTTAATCAGTTTGCTCGCGGACGTATGGAACATGCCAGTGTCGGGCGCCGCGTGCGTTGCGAGGTAGGTCTTGCCTACCACCGTGAATCCCTCCAACGAAGACGTTCATGCCGATCGCTCCTCAGGGAAGATGGCCCGCATGACTCTCTGAAAGTCGTCCGGCGTCAGGTACTGGAAGGACTGTGGTGGCGCGAAATCGGGGAAGAGATCCTTCGGATCAACCACGCACTCGGCGGCCTTGATGCTCTTGATCATGATCCCGTAGGCCGTCCTCTTTCCCTCAAAGTACTCGACAAGCTCGTCGTGCGTCAGTCCGCCTCCGTACGCGCAGGCCAGCTGCCACAGGCCGGTTACATCGGCTTCGTTGACGTTGTCGACATAGGCAACACCGACTAACCGCTGCACCGGTGAAGATGAATACAGAACCATAACGCCAATGTCGTTGGACGGCCAGCTGCGCCGCAGCTCTACTCGCTTGGTACCTGCAAGGATCAGGTCTGCGTACCGCGGCTTAATCGACAGGAGAACTGCCCTACCGCCCGGCAGCTCGGAGGATTCTGGAAAAAGACTCATCGTTGATAGTCCGAATGGATTGAATGTAGCCTCGCACGACGCGGTTCTGGCTGAGCCACTCATAGGAAACTCGGTTGGGCAGGTGCTCGATCAGCCTGAACAACATCACCTTGGTGGGCCGCTCGGCCATGTCCACGATCTCTGGTTGCGAGTAGACAGTGCGCCTGCTCACTAAACGCGCTATATCGGTGGCAGATTCTGAAACCTCGAAATGTTCGACGACGCCCAAGGTCGTTATCGCCTTGAGATCCCCCGTCCTGTAGAAGAGCACCACATCGCCACGGCGAAGTCGATTGGTCGGAGCGTGGCAAAGGTATGCCAGCTTCATTGCATTGCCAACGTGCGTGCGCGGGTGGCTAGCCGGGAGCGCTGAGCCCGGGTTCTCGTAGTCCGGAAAGAGGATCCGATGGTACTGAGGCTTAATAGGGACGATGAACTTGACGATGTCAATGGTGCTGCGATAGTGGGGGTAAAACCACTTCACGTAGTCGAAGGGCGAAACGTCCACCGCCGGCGGGTTGATCGGGTGCCGTTTGACGAAAACTTGGTTGTCACGATAGAGGCCCGACTCCGCGAACCCGAAATCCTCCAGAAGCGCGATCAGATGGGCATGCCGAGTGGAATCGGCATGAATAAAGATGTGCTCGCACCGTTGGTCCGTTGCATACCGAAATGCCGCTCGCAGGAACAGCTCCCCGATCTTGCGCCCCCGCACGGCTTCGCCAACCTTGAAAGTACATAGCTTTAACGCAGCGCCAGGGAGCGTGTTCCCGTGGTCGTTGATCCTCTCGTCGTGCTGCACGTCGTAGATGCAAATCGCAGATGGCGGGGCGATATCCTGGGTTTTGTAGATCCACGCCCGTCGTCCCTGCTGGGCTTTTGCACGGAACCACGCATCGAAGCCGTTGTAGGCCTCACGTAAGCTGTCGAAGAACGGATCGCTAAGTGTTGCGGTGAGGGTGTGTAGTTCGACGTCTTGAATATTGGGGAGGACGACCTGAGCAGGGTCATGGAGTCGGCGCAGCCAGTCTTCTGCCGACTGAATGAAGTACACGCGATCCCCTAGGCCCCGGGCCTTTGCCCTTCAAGTGCAGCTTCTGGTCTTCGGTGACCAGGGCATGCGCGGCCTCGTTCTCGAGGGCGTACAAGATCTCATTGTCGCACGCGTCGTTGGGCGAGGTCTCGGCGTTGCTCCAAGGACACGCGGGCCCGCCCTGCAGACAGGTGTATTGCCGCAAGCGCGCGAGGGTGCGGTTTTGACGCGCGACATCCGACGTCACGTCGGATGTCCGCCTCGGATGCCGGGTGGTAAAGCAGTTGATGTCCGCCAAGATTTGCCAACCTGACAAAATTGGCCAGGTTCGGCTTCAGCGCAACGAACGAGTCCTGGAGTGGGATGAGGATGTTCGTGTCAAGCAGGAATCGTAGGCGCAGCGGCAAGACTCCGTCCCTCCAATTCAGATGCAGAAATCGGGCCCCATTTAGCCGTTTAGAACCAGTAGCCCGGTCGCTGGCCAGAAAATGAGGCCAAGCGCACGGGCGAAATTTTAGTTTCGCCAGTCGCCGGACGGGTACACCGTCGAGTCGTGCGTCGATGTAGAGACCGCACGGCCCAGCCTCCATAGCTCCACGCCGCTTGGCAAAGTTGCCTTTGGCGCGAAGCGCGCCTGCCGCGAGTCGTAGAATCTCAACGCCAAATCTAGCCCCGGATATTTCGCCAAAATGTGGGTCGGCAGACCTGGCGCGTTCTCAGAGGTATTGGACACCGTTGAGGAACTGGGTCTGCCAATGCTAAAGTGTACCTAGGAAAGATAGGAATTTCAACGCGAGGTGTCAACGGAGAAGGTGTCGGCAATGGCCTGGCTTTCAGCCGCTTGGAGAGGCGCGCCCGCGCGCCCCAAAGTCGAGAGTCCGCCACAGGGAGGCCGGCCGGTGCGGTCACCGCCGCACGGAGTGGGACATTAGTCGCCAATACGCCATGATACCGATGGCGGTGGCGGCGCGGAGTGGGATGGGCCACCCGGTCGAGCCACTCGAAGGGGGCGAGATGGCACGATCTGCCCATCGGGCGGGGGTTTTGGGTGGGAATACGCGAAGCGTTGGCCCGGCTTCATCCAGGCCAGGCGCTCCCCGGCAAAGATCGGGTGGGCGCAAAAACGGAGCAGCCGTTCCAGTCCCTTTCGAGCCTCGATGCGGGCCGCGGCATCGAGAGAGAAGCCACCCCAGTGGGCGGGATGAGCCCGCGCCGCGCGAGGAGCCGCAGCGCACGGCTACCCGCCGCGCTTTGCACGACGGCAATGTCCCTAAGACAGAGAAGCCGAGCTTCGTGAAATTGCACCCGTTCCTCGCGATCGGCTATCGCGGGGGTCAATCAGCGGCGGCGATCCACACCACCCACCTGCCGTCACTGGGCCAGTGCTATCGGCCTTCGGGCTTCGAGAAATACCTGCGGATTGCGCGGCCTGAGATATACCCGCTCGCCCTTGGCGAGCCGGGACTCCCCATAACGCTCGCGCGAGAGCTTGACCTCAACGCTCCCGGTGCACGGCGAATCCCGCCGAGCGACCCGGCGATCGGCTCTGTAGTGTTGGGGCGCTATGCCATGCCACCTGGAAGTGGACGTGATCCTACCGGACCACTTGTATTGCGTTCGACGCGTAGCTGGCTAGCCTCAATCCGGTTTCCATGCGTTCAAACGGCGAGGACTCTAATGCTAGTCGGGGGATTGGGTTGGCGAGAATGTCCCAAATCTCGCGGTAGGGAAGTGACGGGAGCGACGCGGTTCTCTTCGTTCACCTCATCCTGCGCGGGCTTGGAGCGCGCTTGCGTGCGCCGTAACCCAACAAGGCGCTCCATCCGACGTTCCCTGCCGACCGTCAAGCTTCAAGGCCGCGGTTGAGCTTGGCCGTTGGCCGCCAAGGGGCACCTGAGGTATACTCTTCTCATGATTGACGCCGCTCTCATGCCACAGGTAAAAACGCTCAGCGTCGCTGACCGTATTGAACTGATCGGGGCTGTTTGGGAAACCCTGTCTTCTAGCGAAGTTCCTGTATCAGAAGAGGAAAAGGCCTTGTTGGACTCCCGTTTGGCGGATATGGAACAAAAACCCGAAGACCAGAGCCCCTGGCCTGAGGTGCAGGCGCGTCTTCGGCAACGATTGCCTTGAGCTTCACCGTTTATGTCCGTCGGGCTGCTGAACTTGACGTGGCAGAGGCACAGAACTGGTACGAGGAGTAGTGGGAATAGGTCGGACTGCAATGGCACTAACGGATACGCTGGCACTGGCTGCAAGGCATGGAGGGGATGTTAGTAACAACCGAGCCTCCAGAGAAGCGCAGGCGGGAGACGACGATAAGGCGCGGCGGCGTCTGAGAGCTTTGGGGGAAGTGGAAATGCTGGAGGTAACGGAAGACGACCGAAGACTTGGTCAGCAAAGGAGCCCTGCCCAGAAAGGCGGCGGAAGATGCCGTCCATATTGCGGTAGCCGTCGTCAACGGCCTTGCAAAACCCGTTGAATTTCCTGTCCTTCCTTCTCTGGCGCCCCGCGCGCACATAGCGCTCCCTCGGGCGTTTGGTCATAACGCTCCCAACGAAAACCCGCTTGGTGGCGATCCGTAACTATTTCACATCTTTTGTGAAAAAAGTCCTGAAGTATTACACCGGGCCCGATATTCTAGGTGCCTAGCGTGCTCTTACGGCAATGCGATCAGGGACGGGACGGGTAAGAGGTCGTCGGGCGCTGTGGTGGCAAGGGAGGGTAGGATCGTGGCGGTACGACAATACGGATACACCTATCCATCCTTGCTGCAACTGTAGAAACAACGGTTGATAAATATCATAGGTGGAGAATAATATGTTCAATGTACTGCAAAAGCGCTTTTGGTCCTCATTGGACTTACGTCAATTGGATACCGATGGGCCGGGTTCGCCGAGAACCGTGCCACCGGTAATATGATCTTTGAACTCATGTTATCGTGAGCGTGGAACCCGCGAGAACCGCCGGTAAGCGCCAGGAATCCAGTGCAGGCATTGTCCGCTTAGAGGGGAACCACTGCATGGCCTACGTCCCAGGGTATAAGAACGATATCTTTGTGAGTTATGCCCATGTGGACAATATCCCATTGTCGGGCATCTCAAAGGGCTGGGTCGAGACCTTCATCGATAATCTATCCACGAAGCTTGCCCAAAAACTTGGGCGGACCGACCTGTTTAAACTCTGGGACGATCGACTGCTGGCCCAAAATGCCCCGCTGACACCGGAAATCCTGGATGCCCTCAAAGGGTCGGCGACCTTGGTCTTGGTCGTCTCCCCAGGTTATCTGAAGTCACCGTGGTGCCAGCGCGAAAAGAACGCGTTTTACGACCTGCTCAGGTCGAAAAACCGCGGCAGTAACAGCGTATTCGTGGTGCATCGGGACCGGGTCGAGCACGAGTCCTGCCCCGAGGAGATCCGCGATCTGCTTGGCTTCCGCTTCTGGGAGGAGCGCGGTAAGGGCAAAGAGCCGCGGATCGCGGGCGAGCCTGTTCCCCAACCGACGGACTCGCTGTACTGGGACGAACTTTCGGACCTTGCCGGAAAACTCAGTCAGTCCTTGGAGCAGCGTCGCGGCTCCGCACCGACCGAGCCTAGCAGCGCCTTTATGCCACCCCGTGATCCTACGGAGGCGCGCGCCAAGCGACCGCAGGTCTTCCTCGCGGAGGTGAGTGATGACCTCTACAAGGCACGCAAGAAGCTCTTAGGAGCGCTTGAGCAAGCGGGCGCCGAGGTGTTTCCGAAAGCCCCTTACCCCCTGACCGCCGTCGAGTACGAACAGGCGCTCGGCCGCGACCTTGGAGGGTGTTCGCTATTCGTGCAACTCCTGAGCGACCTACCGGGTAGAGAGTTACACGGGTCGACCAAAACCATCGTGACCGCGCAGCTTGAGTTAGCTAAATCGCTCAACAAGGCCATACTGCAATGGCGCGACCGTGAGCTCGATCTGAACGAGGTCGAGGAAGACTCGCAGCGCCAGATCCTGGAAGGGCCCAGCGTCATGGCTATCTCGTTAGAGGAATTGCAATACGAGGTATTGCAAAAAGCGTTTCCGAAGCCGGCTCGGGAAAGTCATGCATCGCTGCCGACCGGCGATGCCTTGGTATTCGTGCATTCCGATGCGATCGACCAAGCCCTGGTGAAAGAGATCTGCGTGGTCCTCGACCGCGAACAGATAGGTTGGGTGGTCCCGAGCGAGACGGAATCACCCGAGCGCGTTAGACATGAATTCGAAGACCTTCTGCTCGGCTGCGATGCGTTAATGCTGATCTACGGACAATCGCCCGGCGGCTGGGTGCGGCAGCAGCTCATGAATTGCCGCAAGCTCCAGCATAAACGCGAAACCCCATTACGCGCCTTGGCCGTGTTCGAGGGGCCGCCGCCCGCCAACAAGAGCGAGCTTGGGATCAGTCTGCCCAGCCTGCGCAAGCTCGTCTGCCATCAGGGGTTCGATGCATCGCGGATCGCCGAGTTTATCAATGAAGTGAGGAGCACGAGCCCCGCGGCATGATGCCCCACCCGTATCCCGGCCTACGCCCCTTCAAGCGCGAAGAGTCGGACATCTTCTTCGGCCGCGAGCAGCACGTCGATCAATTGCTGGAGACGCTCTGTCGGCACCGTTTTCTCGCGGTCGTCGGGACCTCGGGCTGCGGCAAGTCCTCACTCGTCAAGGCCGGCATGCTGCCGGCCCTCGATGCCGGTTTCCTGGCACAGGCCGGGGCGCACTGGTACGTGGCCGATCTGCGTCCCGGCCACCAACCCATGTGGGCCTTGGCGAACTCACTCCTAGTTAGCCAAGCGTTCGGAGCGACGCGCGGGACGGAGCCGGAATCCCTAGCCCTACTGCATGCAACGCTCAGACGGGGCCCGCTGGGGCTGGTCGAGGCGCTCTGCGAGACGCCGCTACCGGAGCGTGCGAATCTGTTGGTCCTGGTCGATCAATTCGAGGAGATCTTCCGCTACCGTCGCGATATCGATAGCCAAGAGGCCGACGCCTTCGTCGCGCTGCTGGTAGCCTCCGTCATGCAGCGCGAGATCAATGTTTACATCGCCCTGACCATGCGTTCGGATTTCCTGGGTGATTGCGCCGTGTTCTTTGATCTGCCCGAAACCATCAATGAAAGCCAATTCCTAGCGCCGCTCTCACGCGCGACCAGCGTGCGGCCGCGATCACCGAACCGGCGCGCGTCTTTGGCGGCGACGTCGAGCCTGGCTTGGTCAACCAGATGTTGAACGACATGGGTGCCGATCCCGACCAGTTACCGCTCATGCAGCACGCATTGATGCGGATGTGGGAACTGGCGAGCGGTGCCCATAGCGATGACCAAAGTGCGCAAGGGGTTGGCGCGAACGGCATCGCCCGCGTCGTTCTTAGCTTGGAACATTATCGAAGCGTCGGGGGATTCTTGGAGGCGCTATCCAGCCATGCCGACGAAGTCCTGGCCGAGTTGAAGGACGACCGCCAGAAGCAGGTCGCCGAGCGTATCTTTAAACGCCTCACCAAGCGTGAGGAAGGTGAACGCGACACCCGCGATCCGACGACCCTACGCGAACTTGTCGGCATCACCGAGGCCCCGGTCGAGGAGGTGATCAGGGTCATCAACGTGTTCAGTCAACCGGGCCGGAGTTTTCTGACGCCCTATTTGGAAACATCGCCGACCCCCGCGCTCGATACCATTATCGATATCAGCCACGAGAGTCTCATTCGCCAGTGGGATACGCTGAAAACATGGGTGATCGACGAGGCCAAGTCGGCCGATACCTACCTGCGTCTCGAAGACACCGCCAGGCTTTATCGAGCCAAGAACGCCGATCCGTACCGCGGGCTGGATCTGCGAACTGCGCTGGAATGGCGTAAGGCCGAAAAGCCTACCGAGGCCTGGGCAAAACGCTACGGGGCCAAAGGTCAGGAAACCGAGGCATTCGAGGGCGCCATCGCTTTCCTCGAAGAAAGCGCGAGAAACTGGGATAAGGAGCAGACGAGCCAAGAGCGGCGCAGGCAAAAGGAGTTGATTTGGGCGGGTGTGATGTTCGTAGTGGCGGTCACGGGCGCCGTAGTTTTTTTCGTTCAATGGCAGAGTGCGGAGCAGCAAAGGCAGCGCGCGGACGAGCAGACTCGTCGCGCTGAAGAACATAAGCTCGACCTGCTCACTGCGATATGGAAACTGACGGATGTTATGCGACGGGAACGCGAACAGCTCAAGCCTAGCACAGAGGAGAAGTTAATGGAGTTGCTAGAGGAGAACGTCGAACTGCTGGATAAGATCACCGAGCAGAAGGGCGCGACTGCCGAGGCATTGCGTACGACATCGGTAACCTGGACAGCCATTGGGGACATACAGCTAGAAAGCAATGCGCGGAAAGCCGTGGAAGCCTACCGGTCTGGTCTCAAAATCGACGAGCGCTTGGTCCAGAAAGACCCAAACAATCGACAGTGGCAACATGACCTCTCGGTAAGCTACAACAAGATTGGTAAAGTGCTAGACAAACAAAATCGGCTCCCTGAAGCGCTCGAGAACTATCAGAAGGGCCTCGCCATCCGCAAACGGCTCGCCGAGGAGGGACGCAAGGACGACGAGCGGCGACGCGATCTGGCGTTTAACTACGGGAAAATCGCCGAGGTAAGCATCGCACTGAAAGACTTTCCCGCCGCGCTCGCCGCCGCAGAACAGGCCCGCGTCATCCGTGAAGAACACTCGGACAAATGTCAAGGAACCTGTGAGCAAGACCGGCGGAGGCTGGCGGATATGTACGCCAAGATCGCTTGGATTACACTATTGAGCGGCGGCTCGCGGCAACAGGCGGTCCAAGCCGCTAAGCGGGGATGGGATCTCGACCCCGAGCAGGTACGGACCAATGCCATAGCCGCACATGCGTATCTCTTAAACGATCAGTTCCAAGAGGCCCATAAGATCTACCGGGAGGGCCTCAGATCATCGGACGCGATTAGCTTTCGACACAGATCATCGGACCCGATCAGCTTCCGACAGGCAGTCTCGGAGGACTTCAAGAAGCTGAGGGAAAATCGGATCGTTCACCGCGGAATAGCGAAGATCGAAAGGCTCCTCAAATAACACTTTTGATGGTGACGACAATGACGCGAATCTGGATGCTATGTTTGCTCACGGCGCTGCTTCATTCGGCAGCCTATGCCGCCAAGCCCAAGGCCGAGAACCCTGTTACGGGCAAACCCGCGGCTGAAGCAGCGAAGAGCGACAAGACTGATATTGACCGAAGCGCTCCCGACGACGAGGATGAGAAAGACCCGCCCGAGCGGAAGAAAGAAAAGCCCAACCAGGATCGCTGATGGCCGCAGGCGGATTCAGCCGTTAGAGCGAAAAAAGGGTGCCACGGCGTTCCCCATAGCGGCGAAAGTCCGGCATACCACCGTGTTCAAGTAAGCCGCTACGCGGCAGGACCCTCATCAGCGGGAGTTGGAATACGGTGCGGTTGTGTCCTTCCAAGGAGAATGGGCGTTCAAAGTCTTATACATTTTAAGAACCCGTTCGTTCCGTCGGAGAAAGCGAAGCGCACAGATCGGAACCGGCAAATTCGGCGGCGCGTTTGAGCGAGGCGAGCGCGGCACGGAAGCACGCCGATAGCCGCACTAACGCGAGGAGATCGCGCGGCTCGCGTGCCAGGGCCGAGAGCAGGCCCGCTATCCTTGGGCGTCCGAGCTCGTCGATGGCGGCTAATGCCGCGGCCGGGATCGCCATCATTTGCGGGTCCACGATGGCGCGTAGGATGGCGAAGGGGATCTTCGCGCCGCGGGCCACCTGGGCGACGGCGGCGCTCTCCATATCGACGGCGAGCGCGCCGGTACGCTCGAACAACATGCGTTTTTCATCGGGGGTAGCGATCATCTCGGTGGTATGCAACATGGCGCCGGCGTGTACCGTGAGGTGCTCTGCGAGGCGCGCGGCCAAACGGGCGCGCCACGCCGCGTCGACCGGACACGAAACGGCTGACACCTGGATGGTGTCGGGAACGATAACATCGCCGGACCGTAACGCGCTCGCCAACGCACCGGCCGTGCCCCAACTGAGCAAGGCCCGCGCCCCCAGCGCAACGAGCGTTTCAGCGGCCAGGCGCGCGCGCGCCTGGCCGATCCCCGAGACATAGAGCAGCGTATCGCCAAAACGCGTCAGTCCGGGAACGGAGTCCGGCGCCTTCGCGATGCAGCGCGCCTCGGACCGCAGCGCGGTGACGATCCCGAGCGGGGCGGTCTTCAGTCGCGAGCGGCTAGCGTTAAATTGCGGAATTGGGCCATGGCCCACAGCGGGAAATACTTGGTGTAACCATGATATTTCAAATAGAACACGCGCGGAAAACCGGGTGCCGTGAAGCCTTCATCGTGCCACAGACCGTCCGCGCCTTGGCGCGTGAGCAGGTAATCAATGCCCCGGCGTACTGCCTCGGAACGTACCTCGCCGGCTGCCATCAAGCCCAGGAGGGCCCAGGCTGTCTGAAAGGCCGTGCTCGGATGGTATTCGCCGCGTTGGGCCGGGAAGTAGCTGCCGTTGCTTTCGCCCCAACCGCCGTCGGATTGCTGCATCGACTTGAGCCATTCGACCGCCCGCCGAAGATAGGGTTGCGAGGGATCTTCACCGGCGATCCGCAAGGCGCTGAGCACCGACCAGGTGCCATAGATATAGTTAGTTCCCCAGCGGCCGAACCAAGAGCCATCTGCTTCCTGCTCGTTCCTTAGGAATCCGATCGCAGCGGCAATGGCGGTTTTATAGCGCGGTTCGCCCGCGAGCACGAGCAGCGCGATGCAGCGGGCCGTGACGTCGCTGGTCGGCGGGTCGAGTAAGGCGCCGTGATCCGCGAAGGGAATATGGTTTAAATAGTAACAGGTGTTGTCGGCGTCGAAGGAGCCATAACCGCCGTTCTTTGATCGCATCCCATGAATCCATTCGGCCGCGGCATGGGTCGACCACTTGTAACGTTGCGGATCGATCAAGCACATGGCCCAGCCGACCATCGAGGTATCGTCCAGATCCGGGTAATGAGGATTGGCGTACTGAAAGGCCCAGCCACCGCCTTTGAGATCCGGGCGAGTCTCGCGCCAATCCCCGGGCTCGTCGCCGAGTTGCCGGTCTTGCAGCCAGTTCAAGGCGCGGCGGCAAGAAGTGCTCGCGCGCCGGCCGTTCGCCTCGAAGACGGCATTGGCCGCGATGGCCGTATCCCACACGGGTGAGACGCAAGGCTGGCAATAAATCGAGTCCTCGCCGGCGACCAGAAGTTTCTTCAAAGCCTCTTTGGCTTCGATGCAGTAGGGGTGATCTTTGGGATAACCGAGGAGAACCAGGGCCTCGTAGGCATTCACCATCGCGGGAAAGATCCCCCCGAGCCCATCGGTTCCGTTAAGCCGTTCCGTGAACCAGCTCTCGGCGCGTTGGATTGCATGGCGGCGTATGGCCCTCGGGATCACGGGCTCGAGCGCCCGGCCCAGCCGGTCGAGCACAAGAAAGACTCGCCCCAGGCGCGTTTTTACGCGGAAGTAGTCTTGTTCCTCTTCCGGGGGCGTGACAAAGAGATCGCGGATGTCGACAGCGCGCGGGTTCTTCGCCTTGGGCTTGAGGCTGCAGAGAATGAATAGGGGCACCATGACGGTGCGAGACCAATAGGAAACCTTCGAGACATGAAACGGGAACCAGCGCGGCAGCAACATGATCTCGACCGGTATAAACGGCACCGCCCGCCAGGGCACTTGGCCGAATAAAGCCAGCGTGATGCGTGTGAACACATTGCTCGCGGCGGCGCCCCCGTGGGCGAGTATGGCCTCACGGGCTCGCAGCATGTGTGCGGCCTCCGGGGAGTCGCCAATGAGCTTTAGGGCGTAATAGGCCTTCACCGAGCAACTGATGTCGAAGTCGCCGCCCGCGTACAGCGGCCAGCCGCCATGCGCGGCCTGATGACTGCGCATAAACACAGCAAGTCGTTGCTCCAGCACGGTATCGATTTCATCCATGAAATGCATCATGAGGACATACTCGGCCGGGATGGTGCAGTCGGCTTCAAGCTCGAACACCCAATGGCCGTCTTCCTTCTGGAGGCGTTCGAGTCCCGTGCGTGCCCTCTCGACGGCGTTCCCTAAGCGGCCGCGCCCGAGCCCGCACCCGGCGTCGGGGCGAGCTTCGGCCTCGGTGACTAGGTATCGTTTCATCATGCCATGCCCCCTTGCACGCCTTCGAGTGTTTCTGGTGCCCGTTGGTTCGAGCACCGATCGACAGTTACCGACCTTGATCTTGCGCTTAGCGCCACAGTGTTACGAGGTATGAGAACCCGCGCTGTAATTTAATTTATTAAGTTTCTCATGAATGTCATTGACTGGTAAAGCCCTTGTGAGAATATTCATGAGCGCTCTTAGTACCCTGTCTCGAGTCACCAGGAGATTCGATATCCCTACCGTCAGTCTAACGCTGCGGCGGGAAATCTTGACTTGCGATCCCGCGCTGAAGTCGCGGTGCTTGTTTAGCTTTCGCAAGCTTAGGACCGCCATGCCCAACGCCCAGAGACAAAACTTCCGGATCCCTGGTTCATGGCACGGAATAATAAGGGTGTAAGTCAGGGCATTATCGAGGTGCGTCTTGGCGATGCCGATGAGTTGCGCGAGCCCATCGCCGAATCCGGCGTCGCATGCGCCTGGGATCTTATCGCCCAGTGTAACGCCGCGCGCCAAGAAGAGATCACGCGGAAGCCAGCACGCGCCGCGTTTGCGGTCCTCCCAAATGTCCTTAAGAATATTAGTCATCTGGAGCCCTTGACCGAATGATACCGCAAGCCGCATGAGCTCTTCGCGCCGCGCGTTGATCTCCGGTGAGTAATCGCAAAACAACTCGGTCAGCATCTCGCCGACCACGCCCGCCACGTAGTAGCAGTAGTCATCTAAAGCCGGAAGATCAGGAAGTCCTTCGAGCGATTCGCGTTGTTGATAGTCCGCCATTCCTTGGGCCATGATGCGCACACAGCGAGCAAGCGCCTGGCGTTGGCGGGCGTTAAAACCGTGGGTAACGCGGATGACGCGAACCGTGTTCCGGATCAGATCGCGCTCGGCTTCCGGCGTGGCGGCTGATAACAGCGGGTAAAGCTCGGATGCAAAACGCTCCGCGGCCTCGGCGCCTTCGACGACGCTCACGAACTGGTTCGAGAAGTAGCGTTGTTGCGTGGGTTGTAGCTGATTATCGTCTTCGACCACATCGGCGACGCGGCACAGCAGATAGGCGTTGCCGACGACCCCGCAAAGCTCCGGTGGAAGGGCCGGGATCGTTAAGGCGAAGGTCCTGGATACGCCTTGCAGAATGTGCGTTTGATAGGCGTGATCCGAAGTTAGTGCCGCGCCTGGCTTCGGGTCGGCCGTCATCGCGCGCGGTCTCCTTGCATAGGATCACTTGGCGCCCAAGAACCCCTCGATACGATCGAGGGCTTGCACTAGATTCTCCGTGCTGGTGGCGAAAGATAAACGCAAGTAGCCCGGCGCGCCGAAAGCGACCCCCGGAACAACGGCGACACCCGTGTGCTCCAGTAACTGCTCGGCGAGCGCGACATCATTGTTGACCCCCGCCATCCGCCCGATCGCTCCTTGCACGTTCGGAAAGACATAAAAAGTGCCTTGGGCCGCGACGCACTCGATGCCGCGAATTTTATTGATCCGCCCCAGGACCAGATCATGGCGTTCCTTGAATATGGTGCAGCGTTCGCGCACGATCGCTTGCTCGCCTTCGAGCGCGGCTTGCGCCGCGACCTGGGCAATGGAGGTCGGATTCGAGGTGCTTTGCGATTGCAGGATGGTCATGGCTTGGATAACCGCTTTGGGTCCGGCGGCATACCCGATGCGCCATCCCGTCATCGCGTAGGCCTTGGCGACGCCATTCAAGACCACCGTACGATCGCTCAGCTCCGGGCAAGCGTTCAGAATATTCGCGAACGGCTCCGCATGCCAAAGAATGTGTTCGTAAATGTCGTCCGAGGCAATGATGATCTCCGGATGGTTCAACAACACCTCCGCGAGTGCCCGCAACTCGCCGCGTGAATAACATTCCCCGGTCGGGTTGGAGGGGCTATTGAGGATCAAAAGCCTCGTTTTTGATGAGATCGCGGCCCGCAGCTTTTGGGGGTTGATCTTAAAACGCTCGTCGAGGCCGGTTTTGATGATCACCGTCTCGGCGCCCGCAATCTTCGCCATATCCGGATAGGAGGTCCAATAGGGGGCCGGCAGGATCACTTCATCTCCCGGATTGAGCACGGCCATCATGAGATTGTAAATGCTGTGCTTACATCCACATGACACGAGAATCTGGCTGGGCGGATAGTCGAGCGCGTTCTCGCGTTTAAATTTATCGCTGATAGCCGCTCTTAAGGCCGGCGTGCCTTCTACAGCGGTGTATTTCGTAAACCCCTCCCGCATCGCCGTGATAGCCGCGGCCTTGATGTGGTCCGGCGTATCGAAGTCGGGCTCGCCCGCGGCCAGGCTAATGATGTCTTTTCCGGCCTGCTTCAGGGCAGTAGCTCGGGCCGCGACGGTAAGGGTCGCGGAGGGTTTGATCGAAAGGGCTCGATAGGAAAGTCTCACGGACAAGCGAAAGCCTCCATTTGAAAGTTTATGATCAAGCGTTCCCAGCGTCGTCACCGCGGCGAACGCCGAAGTCCAGGCTTTTTAGCGGGTTAACGATTTCTGGATGCCGGATTCGGCCGCTATGACGATTGCAGCCAAAACGGCGTGTAATATACTTGAGTTTGCGCCGCAACAG
>MUGK01000076.1 GCA_002007425.1 Chromatiales bacterium USCg_Taylor
GTATCAATCAGTGAGATCATCCGACATCATGCAGGTTCCCTTACCGTGTTTTTATCTAACTGGCTGATAATACAGTCATATTTGTGGGGATACCTCAGAATCTGACCTCTATTGGCAACGCGGTGGTCCGTTTATCGCCCTACCGTTATTCTAGCCGCTGAGAACCCCGACTAACCCACCGATTGCATTCCGATCGAGAATAAAGGGTTCCTTGATATTATCGCTGCGAGTCACGACCAGCGACTAGGCTTGCGTCGCGGTCTCACCGTGACTCACATCGACGACACTCGTAGGGTCAATGGACGTGTCGGTGTTCCAGTTGTATTCATTGATCCAATACCCGGTCTTGGCGTTGTCTGCGCGGAAAAACCTATGCGGGTTGATGTGCAGGCTAGAGCTTGCCGCAACTAGGCACGGATAAGAGGGAGGACGCATGAATACCCGTTCGGTCCCGCGAATCCTTTCTTCATATAGCACTGTGTCATCATACTAGTCCCGGCCGGGGGCGTGATCTTACTGACGCCGATGCGCGGCAACGAAGCGAGCAGCTGTACGTGATCCGCACTGTTGTGGATGGCCAGCGTTTTCGCCGCGGCCCTCGGTATGTGCGACAGGACATCCAAGTCACTCTCGCACCCTCGGTCTCGCGGCGAGTGATTCCTTTTGCCGCGACCGTACCGGGAGATCACCCGGCGCGCACACACCTTCCGTGGCCCCACTGGCCCGGTCGGTCCCGTTGGGCCGGTTGGTCCAATAGGTCCAGCAGGTACTGCGGCGGTTCAATTCTACGCAAGCATCCTCCGGAATGGGTTCGTCGTACCATCACGTTCGTTCGGCATTACGCAGGCGAATGTGATTCTGGACGGTGCCACCAACACGTACTGCATCACGGGTATCCCCTTTAACAGTGGCGCCCAGGTGACGCCAAACTATCTCCAGACCACCACCGATGTCGTAGCACTCGCCGGGCAGGGGCCTGCTGGGTGTGAGACCTTCGTGAAGATTGTGAACGGCGCCCGTTTTCGCCGCGGCCCTCGGTATGTGCGACAGGACATCCAAGTCACTCTCGCACCCTCGGTCTCGCGGCGAGTGATTCCTTTTGCCGCGACCGTCCTCTCCTGACCCTGTTGACGGCGCCTAGCCCAGCTGCGGAGCTGAGCAGGAAGGTCATCAAGAAAGTCATCAACAAGGAAATTTCGCGGCGCGGGCCGACGCTGGGTGGGCAGGGTCTACAGGGGCCGGCCGGAGCAGTGGGTGTGCAGGGACCGGTCGGCCCAGCTGGGTCCATCGGGTCTGCTGCGGTGCAGCGGTTCGCTCACATCTCCTCGACTGGCGTGGTGGATGTGGCGCGGTCCTTTGGTATTACTCAGTCCGCTGTGACTCTGAACGGTGGGACCTACTGCATCTCGGGCCTGTCGTACGTGAGCATGGGCATCGTGACGCTGGACTATCTGGACAGTGAGAACAACCAGCTGGCTAAGTTCGGCCGCTCAGGGCCGGGGTGTGAGGTATTCGTGCGGGTGTTTAACCGCGCGGGCACGCCCAACCAGGCGGGCTTTTACGTGATGCTCTATTAAGATGAGGTATCTGCCGTTCCTGTTGGCTTTATCTGGATGTGCCAGGGTGCCCTCGATAAAGTACTGTGATAATGTTCAGTACCTACGCGAGGGCAACAAGGTGCACATTGCATGCGCCCTCCGCGATAGTTTACGTCGCTACCCGGCCTCTGTAGCACCGCGCACGAACGCGAGCTCGCCGTCGCGCACCTCGACCCGAACGGTGTCGCCCGGTCCGAAGCGACCGGCTAAAAGCTCGCGGGCCAGCGGTGTCTCCACCCGCACCTGAAGCGCGCGCTTCAACGGACGAGCGCCGTAGACCGGATCGAAGCCTGCCTGCCCTAGTTTGTCCAGCGCCTCGGCCGAAACCAATAACCCGATATTCTGATCGCGCAGCCGTTTGCGCAACCGTTCCACCTGGATCTCGGCGATGGCCCGGATATGCACCGATTGCAGGGAGTGAAACACGACGATTTCGTCGATACGGTTGATGAATTCCGGCCGGAAGAAGTTCGCGACGCTGTCCATCACCGCCATACGCATGCTCTCGTAATGTTCCTCCCCGGCCATCTCCTGGATGAATTGCGAGCCGAGATTCGAGGTCATCACGATGACGGTATTACGGAAGTCCACGGTCCTGCCGTGACCGTCCGTCAGCCGGCCGTCATCGAGGATCTGGAGTAAGACATTGAAGACTTCCGGATGGGCCTTCTCGACCTCATCCAGCAACACGACCGAATAGGGCTTTCGCCGGACCGCCTCGGTCAAATAACCGCCTTCCTCGTAGCCGACATAACCGGGCGGCGCCCCGATGAGGCGCGCCACCGTATGCTTCTCCATGTACTCGGACATGTCGATGCGCACCATCGCCTCTTCGGTATCGAACAGGAATTCGGCCAAGGCCTTGCACAATTCCGTCTTACCTATTCCCGTCGGCCCCAAGAACAAGAAGGAACCGTAGGGGCGGTTGGGATCGGCGATCCCCGCCCGCGCCCGGCGGATGGCGTCGGCGACCACCGTCACGGCCTGGTCCTGACCGACAACCCGCCGGTGCAGGGCTTCTTCCATGCGCATCAGCTTCTCGCGTTCCCCTTCGAGCATCCTGGACACCGGGACCCCGGTCCACTTGGAAACCACCTCGGCGATCTCCTCCTCGGTGACTTTGTCACGGAGCAGTGTCATTGCTTGCGTCTCCGCGGTCGCCGCCTGCTCGAGCTGCTTGGTAAGCTCGGGGATACGCCCATATTGCAGTTCCGACATGCGCGCGAGATCACCCGCACGCCGAGCGTTCTCGAACTCGAACCGCGCCTGCTCGAGCCGTTCCTTCACCGTATGCGTGCCTTGCAAGCGCGCCTTTTCCGCTTTCCAAATCTCTTCGAGATCGCTGTACTCCCGCTCGAGCTTTGCTATTTCGCCCTCCAAGTTATCGAACCTCTTCTTCGAGGCCGCATCGGCCTCTTTTTTCAAGGCCTCGCGTTCAATTTTTAATTGGATTAACCTGCGTTCGAGCCGGTCCATTTCTTCGGGCTTCGAGTCGATCTCGATACTGATGCGGCTTGCGGCTTCGTCGATGAGGTCGATGGCCTTGTCCGGTAACTGCCGATCCGTGATATACCGGTGCGACAGAGTAGCGGCGGCGACAATCGCGGGATCGGTGATCTGCACGCCATGGTGTACTTCGTAACGCTCCTTGAGTCCGCGTAATATCGCGATGGTGTCTTCGACGCTCGGCTCATCGACCAGGATCTTCTGAAAGCGGCGTTCCAAGGCCGCGTCCTTCTCGACGTACTTTCGATACTCATCCAAGGTCGTGGCGCCGACACAATGAAGCTCGCCGCGCGCGAGCGCCGGCTTGAGCATGTTGCCGGCATCCATCGCGCCCTCGGCCTTGCCGGCACCGACCATGGCGTGCAATTCGTCGATAAAGAGAATGATCTGACCTTCTTGTTTGGCCAGGTCCTTGAGCACCGCCTTGAGCCGCTCCTCGAATTCGCCGCGATACTTGGCGCCGGCGATGAGGGCGCCGAGATCGAGCGCCAATACCCGCTTGCCCTTGAGTCCTTCCGGCACCTCGCCGTTCACGATGCGCTGCGCCAGGCCTTCGACTATCGCCGTCTTGCCCACGCCCGGCTCACCGATCAAAACGGGGTTATTCTTGGTGCGGCGCTGTAATACCTGAATCGTTCTGCGGATCTCGTCATCGCGTCCGATGACCGGATCCAGTTTTCCGTCCGTTGCGCGCGCGGTCAGGTCGATCGTGTAGCGCTCGAGCGCCTGGCGTTGTTCCTCGGCGCCCGGATCCTGTACCTTCTGCCCCCCGCGCAAGCGATCGATGGCTTCGCTCAGGCGCCGTTTGTCCGCGCCTGCCGCCCGCAATAGATCACTTAGCTGACCGCGGCCCTCCAGCGCCGCCAGCACCCACAGCTCGCTGGCGATGTACTGATCCTTGCGTTGTTGCGCCAGTTTGTCGGTGAGATTCAAGAGCCGCTCAAGCTCGCGCGAGACGTGGACATCTCCGCCCGTGCCTTCGACCCGAGGCAAGCTCTCCAGGGCGTCATCCAGCCGTGCGCGCAGGGCGTCGACATTGATCCCCGCTTGAGCTAGGAGATGCCGCGCCGTTCCGTCTTCCTGATCGAGAAGCGCGGCCATGACGTGCAGCGGCTCGATGAATTGATGATCGCGCCCGACGGCGAGGCTTTGGGCATCCGCAAGGGCTCCTTGGAATTTGGTCGTCAGCTTGTCCGAACGCATCGTGCAATGCTCCTCGAAATCATGGTTGCTGTTCAGATAAGGGCGAGGGGGCGATATTCAAGGGCGATGCCCGTCATTCGCCGCGCAAGCTTTCTGCTAAGGAAGCATCGTGCCTAATCCGTAGACGAGACCGATCCCGGCGCTCATGAGAAAAACCTGCTGCATCGACTCGCGCGGCTCGGTGCGTTGATGCAGGCCGGGGATCAGATCGGCCACCGCGACATAGATGAAACTCGCGGCCGCAACCGCCAACACATAGGGGAGGGCCGTGGCGGCGCCCGCAAGGCTGACCCACGCGATGAGCGCCCCTACGACCGTGGCGAGGCTCACCGCAAGGTTATACCCGAAGGCCTGGCGGCGCGTGTAACCGCTTTGCAGAAGGATCGCGAAATCGCCGACCTCTTGGGGGATCTCATGGGCAACGACGGCCAGGGTGGTCAACACACCGAGCTTATAATCGGTGAGAAACGCGGTGGCGATCAAGATCCCGTCGACGAAATTGTGAATTCCGTCGCCGAGCAATATCAGCGTCCCGGCCGCAAGCCCGCGGCCGTTATTCGGAGAGTCGCTATGCCGCTCGCAGTGCTCCTCGTGGCAGTGACGCCAAATGACCATCTTCTCGAGAAGGAAGAACAATACCAGCCCGAACAAGACGCACAAGGTAATCAAATGGGAGTCTTCGCGCTCCACCGCTTCCAGGGCTTCCGGGAGCAACCCGAGAAACGCCGCTCCGAGTAAAGCCCCGGTCGCGAGGCTCACCAGATGCGGCAACAGTTGCGCACGCACGCGGTCGGGGACCAGCAAGAACGCCGCGGCCGCCAGGACGCTCACGAGCCCGGCAAGCAAGCTGAAGGTGATGATCGGGACCAGCGTGTTCATTCTTTTATCGCATTGAGGATCACAGCCATCGCCTTACGCGCGCCTTGTACTCCTGGTAGGCGGGACCAAATTTTCTTTCTAGATAGCGTTCTTCTCGAATTATCACCCCCCAGTGCATGAACCACAGTACAGCGGGCAGCAACAACACGGGCCAAAGCGAATTCAAAAGCCCGGCCGCGCCGAGATAAATCACTGTCAGCGCAAGATACAGCGGATTGCGCGAAAATCGAAATGGTCCGCCGGTCACTAAGGTCGTCGCTTGCGCATACGGGTTAACCGGCGTGCGTGCGCGGCGGAAGGCCGAAAGTGCAAACACCGCTACCAGCACGCCAAAGGCGATCAAGGACCACCCAACGAATTCGCTCATAGACTCGGAGAACAACGCAGTCGGCAAAAAATTCTCGATGAGATAGCCGAGTGCGAAACCGCCCGCATAGATGAGCGGCGGTGGTGCGGCGACACCGGGTTTGTCTGGTATTTCTCTGTCCACGGATTGATTGTCTCGATCCTGCGGACGATCGAACAGGATCTTCAGGAAGATCAGATCCGCTGGAGTACGGCAGCGAACATCAGTGCCCCAAACCCGATCGGGACCGCCCGCTCGATTACCTCCTGTTCGAACGGCAGCATCCCGAAGATCATGTCGCTGTTGATCCCGTCAGTGATGCGAAGCGGCCAACCGCGATGTCATGTTGCCGGGGAAGGAATCGAGGGGCAGGGAGGGTTGGGATTGTGAAAAGTATTTCTAGCCTGGCCCCTTTAACTTTCTAATATGCGAGACCACTAGTCGCTTCGCCCGACGATCCGGTAGACGATGCCGGCCCCGACCGCACCCGCTATGGGAGCCACCCAGAAGAGCCAGAGCTGTTCGATGGCCCACCCTCCGACAAAGAGGGCGGGCCCGGTGCTACGCGCCGGATTGACGGATGTGTTGGTCACGGGAATGCTGATCAAGTGGATGAGCGTCAGCCCCAGCCCGATGGCGATCGGGGCAAACCCCTGCGGGGCGCGAGGGTCCGTCGAGCCTAGGATTATAATCAAGAACATACAAGGTCAGCGTGACCTCGGCCACGAGTGCCGCCGCGAGCGAGTATCCGCCGGGTGAGTGTTCGCCATAGCCGTTCGAGGCGAACCCACCCAACTCAAAACCCACCTTACCCGTCGCGATCAGATACAACACCGCGGCACCCGCGACCCCGCCCAGCACCTGCGCGACCAGGTACGGCCCCAAGTGCATGGCCGGAAACCGTCCACCGACCCACAGACCAACCGACACCGCCGGGTTGAGGTGACAGCCGGAGATGTGGCCAATGGCATACGCCATCGTTAGGACGGTCAATCCGAAGGCGAAGGATACACCCAAGAGTCCAATGCCTACCTCCGGAAACGCGGCGGCGAGCACCGCGCTCCCGCAACCGCCGAACACCAGCCAGAAGGTGCCGATCAATTCCGCCGCGAGCTTGTTCATCATGGCAAATCCCTCCTTCTCTCGTCGAAGACCTGCTGGCACACCGCCGCCCCTCAACCGATCGATCGGCCGTTCCCCGCCGGCAAACCCGGCAGATCTGTATTCCTTCCCCCTTCGAGGATGAAGGGGAGATCTATCGGTTGACTTTGTGTCCTCTCAAAAAACTAGTTTGAGCTGACGATAAAGTCGACACGGCGATTTTGGAACCGGCCTTCATCGGTGTCATTCGACTCGATGGGGTTGCCTTCCCCCATACCCTGAGAATCGAGCCTGGTCCCCTCAATGCCCTGGCTAATCAAATAATCCACCACGGCCTCGGCCCGCCGCTGCGAGAGGTTCAGGTTGTAAGCATCCGAACCGACGCTGTCGGTATGTCCCTCGACCCGGGTGCTTACACTAGGCGCATCGCGTAACTCCTGCACGGCCAGAACCAGGACCTGTTCGGATTCCGGCGTGAGCTTGGCGCTATCGAAGGCGAAGTTGACACCCTGAAGCCGCAAGAGGGTCTCGCCCTCCTTGGGGCAACCACTGGCGTCAACCGCTACCCCGGCGGGGGTACTAGCGCAGCGGTCATTGCAGTTGTTGACACCGTCGCCATCGTCATCGGGAGCGCAGGGGTCAGCCGCCGCTACCGGTTCTGGCGCAGCCACTGGTTCGGGCTTCGGCGGATAGTCTCCACCGCAAAGCAAAATGCTGGTCGCCGCGCCGAAGGCGGCACCCGCTGCCGCGGCTTCCACATCGGTATCTCCCGGATCATCCGCGGCAGCTTCGTTGATACCGTACCCCATACCGGCGCCTAGGAGCGTGCCGCCGATCGTGCACCAGGGCTGGGGGATCTTTACGAGCGGCTCACTGGCGCAACCGAAGAGCATGATACCGGGGACGCTGAGAGCGATAAAGGTACGTAGCTTATACATGCTTTCCTCCCTCTACTGTTGTTGTGCGGGCACGAGATTATCGTAATTATTCCGTTGGTGCAACAAAGATCCTCGTCAAATCTGTCACATATCTGCAACAAGAACTCGCCTTTTCACGGTTCGGATAACTCAATGCGCCATGGAGCCTACCGTACCGACCGCTTGGGCGATGTCGTGGCTGAGCGTGGCGAGCGCGCGTCCATAAGCCGCCACCACGGTGTCGTAGCCTTCGCCTGCGATGGGCTCGCGCACGACCGATTTGCCCATGGTAGGTTTGCCGCCGGGCAGACGGCGTACCGACCAGAGGGCCTCGATGGTTACCTCGATGCCGGGCGCCGCGTCGAAGCGCAGGATATCAACGGCCACTCGCAGGCCGGCCTCCTGGCTTGCGCTCTCGGGGTAAGCGGACACTCGGGAGGTGCCTAGCAGTTGTGAAAGCGTGCGCGCGATGAGGCGCGGGATCTCGCTTTTGAGCGGTTCGGCCCAGCGGTGCTGCTCCAGGATCGCCACCTCGTTCGCGCCGATGCGCACCACGAGCTGCGGGCGGTCTACCACCTCCGGCAATGTCACGGGGCCGACAACAACATGGTCCCTAGCTTCGGCGGCGGTCGCTTTCGCCGCAATCCCCGCCGCGCTCAAGGTGTAGAAGCGCTCTTTGGGCGGGCTGCCACAGCCCGCGAGAACCGCAACGGCGAAACACACGAAGCTCCGAGTTGGGATCACGGTTCATCCTCCTGTTTGCCGCGGATGAGTGTTTCCGGATGGCGCTCGAGCGTGTCCGCGAGGATGCGTAGCGACTCCGCCGTGCGCGTGAGCGCACGTAGCGCCGCGCGCAGGTCCTGCTGGAGCGGCGCGTCCGAGGCCAGCGTCTGCTCCGTGCTCGCTAGCGTTTTCCGCGCCCCCTCCAGCGCGGCGCGCGCCGCGGGTGCGAGCTCCTGATCGAGCCGCTGGACCAGCGCGTCCATGCCCTTCAGCGTGCGGACGAGGGCGTCGAGCGCCTGGCGCGCATCGGCGCCGATCTCGTCGAAGGAGATCTCCTCGATTTTCTTGCTTACGTTGGCGAGCATCACCTGCAGCTCTTCGAGGGCGCCCGGGGTGCTTGGCAACACCGGGGGACTCTTGGACCAGTCGACCGTGGCCGGTGGGGCCCCGGGGAAAGTGTCGAGCGCCACGAAAAGCTGGCCGGTCAACAGGTTCCCGGACTTTAGTTGGGCGCGGAAGCCGCGCGCGACGAGCGCGTCCAGCAGCGCCTTCCTTTCATCGGGTGTGGTTCGCGCACGAGGCTTGCGGTAGCGCGCACGCAACCGGTCCGCGTAGAATTCTATCTCGACGGGAAACCGGAACTCTTTTTTCTCGGGATCGAACTCCGCATCTATTGACTTGACCTCGCCGATGACCACCCCACTCCAGTCCACCGGTGCGCCGGGGGACAAACCGCGCAACGACTCGCCGAAATAGACCACGAAGTTCGCGATGTCTCGCACCGGGCGCTTCATCGCCGCGGTCTGGTCGGGGAAAAGAGTAAACGGCGCGCCCTTTTCGGCCGCCTCGAGCGCCGTGCCCGGCGGCGTCTGAAACGCGATGCCGCCGAGCAGGATCGAGGCCAGCGACTCGGTCTGTACCTTTACCCCGGCGGCATCGAGCGTCAGATCGATCCCGCTCGCTTGCCAGAAACGCGTGTTGGCCCTGACATACCGGTCGTAGGGCGAATGTACGAAGATCCTGAGCGTCACGCCCTTCCCGTACTTATCGAGCGCGAAGGCCACGACCTGCCCCACCTGAATACGGCGGAAATAGACCGGCGAGCCGATGTCGAGCGAGCCGAGGTCCTCGCCGTTCAGGACGAACTCCAAGCCCGGCAGATCGGCGGTGACGATCGGCGGGGTCTCGAGGCCGGTGAACTTACGCTTACGTTTGGTGGACTTGCCGATGTCGACGCCGATATAGGACCCCGATACCAGCGTGCCGAGGCCGGAGATCTGGCTCCCGGCGATGCGCGGCCGCACCACCCAGAAACGGGTGTCCTCGACCAGGAAACCTTCCGCCTGATTAGTGAGCTGCGCCGTCGCGATCACCCGCGAACGGTCCTTGGAGAGCCCGATGTGGGTCACCGTGCCCATATTGACGTTCTTGTACTTGATCGTGGTCTTACCCGCCTCGAGTCCTTCGGCGGTATTGAAGGTGATCCGGATCGTCGGGCCGCGTTCGAGGATCGCCATGACCGCGAGCCAGCCGCCGATGAGCGCCGCCACGATCGGAATGATCCACACGATCTGGACGGATCGGCGGCGGCCCGGCACGGCCAGCGCTTCTGGAATCTCGGTCGCATCCCGCGGCGCCTCAGCCATTGTCCTCGTTCACCGGCTCCCAGATGAGGCGCGGATCGAAGGCCGATGCTGCGAACATGCTGAGGACCACGACCGCCGCGAAGGCGATCGCCCCAGGGCCGGCATGGATCGTCGCGAGCGACTGGATCTGCACCAGCGCGGCGAGGATCGCAACCACATAGATATCCAGCATCGACCAACGGCCGACGAACTCGACGAAGCGGTAGAGGCGGGCGCGCTCGTAAGGACGCCACCCCGAGCGCCGCTGCACCGAGACGAGGAGCAACGTGAGCGCGATGAGCTTGGCGAGCGGCACCACAATGCTGGCGAAAAAGACCAGCGCCGCGAGCGGCCAGGACCCGCTCGTCCACAGGAACACAACACCACTCATGATGGTATCCCGCTGGGAGTCGAACAGCGAGCTGGTATCCATGATCGGCAGCAGGTTCGCGGGCACATAGAGGATGTAGGCGGCGATGAGAAACGCCCAGGTGCGGCCGATGCTATTGGGCTTGCGGTGATGCAGGTGAGCGCCGCAGCGGGGGCAGCGCGCCGGGGCGCCCACGGCAGCCGGCCGGCTGAGGAGAGCGCACGCATGACAGGCCAAGAGACCGAGCCGCGCGGCGGTCACCACCATCGCTGTCATAACCGCACTCGCGCCCATACCTCGTGCGGGTTGAACGACGCCGCCGAGGCGGCGAGCAGCAGGATAAGCCCGCCGAACGACCAGAGCGCGATCCCGGGCACGATGCTCGCGAGGTGGGCGAGCTTGACCAGCGACACCAATACCCCGAGCATGAACACCTCCACCATTCCCCAGGGCTTTACCGCCTGTAAAAAGCGCAGCATCCGCCCGGCGCCGGGCGGCAATCGTCCGAGCCGCAGGGGCAGAAGAAGATAGATCATGCCGCTGATCTCGATCGCCGGACTCAGCACCGTGGTCAGGAACACGAGCCCGGCTACCATGCGCATGTCCTGATCCCAGAGCGCGCACACGGCGCCCAGCAGATCGGTAGCGTTGCGCTGTCCCTGGACCTCGAGTCCCACGAGCGGGAAGGCGTTCGCGAGCAGAAACAGAACCCCGGCCGCGAGCGTGAAGGCCAGCGTGCGGTCAAGGCTTTCGGGCATCCTACGGTAGAGGACCGCGCCGCAGCGCCCGCAGCACGCCGCGCCGCCCGCAGGAAGCGCCGTCTCGCGCTGGAGCAGATCGCAATCGTGGCAAGCGATAAGCGTCGGGGCCGTCATGGTCAAAGAGGTGGGTGGCTTTGACCCCTTGGCCTCAATCAATCCGGATCTCGCTAGGGTCGTAAGTGGGTTGCGGGTAACGCATGTTCAACCCTTGAAGGGTGTCTACCATGATCGCGGCCACCGCGAGATTGCGGTACCACTTGTGATCGGCGGGGACGATATACCAGGGCGCCCAAGCGCTGGCCGTCTTGCCGATCGCATCCCCGTAAGCCCGCATATACGCGGGCCAGCGCTTGCGATCCTTGAGATCATCGGGGTTGAATTTCCAGCGTTTATCCGCATCGTCCAGGCGCGCCTGCAACCGCGACTTTTGTTCGCGCTTGCTGATGTGTAGGAAGAATTTGATGATGGTAACCCCTTCCTCGGAAAGCATTCTTTCAAAGTCATTGATCTGGGCAAATCGCCGGGCCCAAACCCGCGCCGATACCAGCCGGTGCACGCGCGCGGCCACCACATCCTCATAATGGCTGCGATTGAAGATCACCATTTCGCCGCGGCGCGGCACCTGTTTGTGCACCCGCCAGAGGTAATCGTATTCACGTTCCTCTGCGTTGGGGACCTTGAAGCTCACGACTCGAAGTCCTTGCGGATCCACGTCCTGGAAGACCTTTCGGATCGTACCGTCCTTACCCCCGGTGTCCATCGCCTGCAAGACGATTAATAGCTTGTGCTCGTGGCCCGCGTAGAGCCGATCCTGGAGCTGGCCGAGGTCCCGGGTCAGCGCCGCGAATCGCGCCTGGGCGCGTGCCTCATTACCGCCACAGCCGCTGGTGTCATCGGGGTCCCAAGAGTTGAGATCGACGTCACTGCCCGGTCGCACCCGGTAGCGACCAACAAGGCCCCGCTTCTCAACCACGATGCTTGCTTCCCATCTGATATGGGATAGTTTAAGTGCCGTTTTACAAAGAGCAAAGGGACTTGCGTATAGTCAGGCTACTTTGGCACGCGGACCCGGGCTGGCCGTAACCACTATTATCGTTGCGAGTCTGAGCCGAATTTCTTGTTGACGTTTAAGGCCCTGGCGATGGCCTGGGCCAAGTCGCGGGACTGCAGCGGCTTTTTAAGCAGAGCATGGACCGCCGCCCGCCGCGCCTTGTGGGCAAGCTCCAGCCCACCGAAGCCGCTCATGAGCAAGATCGGGATATCCGGGCGGATCTCCCGCAGGCGCGTGGCAAGCTCGGTACCACTCATGCGCGGCATGAGCTGATCGGTTACAACGAGATCAAAACGCGCCGGCCGCGCTTGGAATGCCTCAAGGGCCGCCTGACTGTCTTGGAATCCTATAGGTTCGTAGCCGAGGGCCGCGATCATCTCCTCACCGAGGAGCACGAGCGCCTCGTCGTCGTCGACGAGGAGGACGGTCTCTCCGCGACCGCTGGGAATTGGCACGCGCTCGATACCGCTAGCGGAAGCGGTCTCTCCGGACCGAGGGAGGTAGACCGTGAACCTGCTCCCCTGCCCCGGTGTGCTCGAAAACTCGATGGCACCACCGTGGTCGCTCACGATGCTGTGTACTAGGGACAGGCCGAGGCCGGTCCCCTGGCCGAGGTCCTTGGTGGTGAAGAAGGGATCGAAAACCCGATCGAGCGTGGCCTCGTCAATGCCGTGTCCGGTGTCCGTTACCTTGAGGCGCACATAGGCCCCCGGCTCTAGCGCGTGATGTCTCTGCACCATGCGCTCGCTTAGCTCGATCACGTCGAGGGCAATCTCGAGCAGCCCGCCTTCCGGCATCGATTGTACGGCGTTGGTGCAGACATTCATCACAAGCTGATGCAGGCGGATCACATCGCCTTGCACCGTCGCATCCTCCGCGTTCACGCGCAGCTTTAGGTCGATCGTCTCGGGCAACGAAGCTTTGATAAGCTCCGCGACCTCGCCGAGTAGCGGCCCGAGCCGCACCGGGACGTGTTCACGGCTTCCCGGCTGCGTGAAGGCCAGGATTTGATCGACCAGGTCCTTCGCCCGGTTCGCCGCCGCCATCACGTTGCCGAGATAGCGCTGGAGGTTGCTGCCTGCGGGCACGGCGTCGAGCGCCATCTCCGCATACCCCAGGATGGCACCGAGTATATTGTTGAAATCATGGGCGATTCCGCCTGCGAGCGTCCCGATCGCCTCCAGCTTCTGGGCCTGACGGAGCTGTGCCTCAAGCCGCGCCTTTTCGGACTCGGCGCGCTCGCGCTCGGCAAGCTCCTCTTGCAACCGGGCGTGGGCGGCCCGCAGCTCGCCCGTTCGCTGCTCGACCCGTAGCTCGAGCTCCGCGTGCGTTTGGGCGAGGGCCCGTTCCGCCGCCTCCCGCCGCGCAATATCGGCCTGCAGCGCCTGCGTGCGCTCCGTCACCTGCGCCTCCAGCTCCGCAGTATGGGCCCGGATCCGCCCCATCATTTCATTGAAGGCTCGCGCCAGCTCGCCGGCCTCGTCGTGGGAGCGCACGGCCACCTCAACCCCTCGTTCACCCGCCGAAAAGCGAGATACGGCCTCGGTCAGCGTCCGGAACGGCGAGGTGAGCCAGCCTGCCGTCACGACCCCGAAGAGCGAGACGAGAAAGGCGATCGCAATGGCCAGGATGACCCCCTCGCCAAGCAAGCGATCGATGGGCACGAGAAGGACCGATTGGGGCTCGGCGACGACCACAAGCCAGGGCCGATAGCGCAGCCGCGCGGCACCGACCGCGTAGGGCTCTGCCTGCGAATCCTGCGATCCCATCGACAACGGTGCAGTGAAATATCCGCCGTTCGCTAGCTGCTTGAGGGCGCTCGCCAGGGCCGGAGGCCCCGTGGCCTCCACCGGCCCGCCCTCGGGGAGCCTCCACTCGGCCCGAAGCCTGCGGATGAGGTCCGTCTCGATCGGCGCCACTGAGGTAAAAATCAGGTGTGACTGCGCGCTGTCGGCAAGCCGAATGTGGTGCTCATCGAACAACACCACGCGCGCGCTCGGTGAGGCATGCAGGGCTTGCGTCGTGAGCTGCTGTACCACCGTGGCGTTGTAGGTGATCCGCAAGGCCCCGAGGGGCCGGCCCGCGGAGTCCCACACCAGGCTAGCAAAGTGCAATGTCAGGGCGTCACCGGGCGCATCCGCGAACTGCATCGCCGAGACAGCCGGCACCTTCGCGGCCATGAGCGCCTTGAAGTAGTCGCGCTGCGATTCATCGCGCCCGATCTGTACCGTGCGCGTGTCGATGAGGTTATGACCGGCGAGATCGAGCACGGCGAAGGAGATGAGGTTCACGGTGTCCTTGCGGCTCAATCGCAGCAGCGTCTGCCATGCGGCCACCTTGCGACGCGCGTCAAGGGGCGCCGCCAGGAAACGTTGAACCGCGGGCAAAAGCGCGTGCACCCGCAGACCATTCAGGTTCTCATTGAGAAAGCCGTCGATGGCCTGGGCTGTCTGGGTGGCGCTGGCGTAGAGGGCCCGGTGGGCGCCGTCGATCAGCGCTTGGCGCGTCGCGCGATGGTTGAAATACTCAAGCAGCACGAGCGGCGCGAGCGAGACCATTAGGAAGGCCGCAATCAGTCGGGGACGCAGCTTTGAAAACGCTCTGAGCATGCACGCCGCCCTTAGAACGGTTTCCCACCCAACGCAAGCGCACCGAACACCGGTAAAATCCGCCAGATGAAAACTCCCCACTGGCGCTCCTCAAAACCCATGCAATTGCGTGCGCGACAATTGCGCCGCGCTATGACCCCCGCCGAAACAAAACTCTGGCAGCAGCTCCGCCTGAGACAACTGGGCGTGCAGTTTCGCCGGCAGCATGCCGTTGGTTCTTTCATCGTGGACTTCTTCTGCGCCAAGGTTCGATTAATCATCGAACGTTTTCGCCGCGGCCCTCGGTATGTGCGACAGGACATCCAAGTCACTCTCGCAC
>MUGK01000077.1 GCA_002007425.1 Chromatiales bacterium USCg_Taylor
ACAAGCTCTGAGTGCGCGGTCTGGCGAGACACGCCCTCGAACGACTAGGTGAGCCTTAACTGGCGCTGTGGCATTGGCACCGAAGCGGAGATGGAGGCGCTCGCCGCGCGCTTCGCGCGGGCGATTGGCCGCGGCGCCGGCACGGTGTTCCTGAGCGGTGATCTCGGGGCCGGTAAGACCACCTTCGTTCGTGGTCTATTGAAGGCCCTGGGCTATCGCGGCCTGGTCAAGAGCCCAACCTATACCTTGGTGGAGACGTATTCGATTGGCGGGCGCTCGATCCATCATTTCGATCTCTATCGCCTGGCGGGTTCGGACGAGCTCGAGGCTATCGGAATACGCGACTTTGTCGACGGCCAGACGCTGTGTCTGATCGAATGGCCGGAACGCGGTGCGGTGGGACTATTACAGCCGGACCTGCACTTGCGCATCGTTCTCGCCGGCGACCAGCGTGAAATAGCCATCACGGCTTACAGCGGATGGGGGAACGCGGTCTTGCATCGGATGAGCGAGGACGGGCACAGGGTTAGCTTGCCTGAAACCGACCGGTAGTATATTGAACGCATACCCCGCGGTCTTGCCGCGGGTACCTTAGCGATGGGTTTCCAAAGGGGAGAGGCGCAGCTCTCCCCTTTGGTCAAGGGCGGGGTTCATACCCCGCCCGCGAAGTATATTAATTTTAAAATTCAAACTAATAGTGTACATATCTAAATAATACTTGAAATTTCTGCTATAACACCTCAAAATTAAGAACTACCAATAAACCCGGCATCGCTCCCAATGCCACGCGGCCTATTTGCCCTTCTCTTAAGCATTGCCGTCCCTTGCCACGCGGCCAGTATCAGCGGCATACGCATGTGGGCGGCCCCCGATAATACGCGGGTGGTCTTCGATTTAAGCGCTCCGGTTAACTACCATCTTTTTATGCTGACCCATCCGCACCGCGTGGTGCTAGACATCGAAGGCGGGCGCTTCGTGAAACCCCCGCCGCCATGGGATCCCGCGGATCGATTCTTGAAATCGATTAGATACGCCCCGCGCGGACGGAAACTGCGCTTGGTGTTGGACCTTAAGCAAAGAACCGAGGTTAAGGGATTCGCGCTTGCCCCCCAGCGGCCCTACGGCCACCGGTTGGTCGTGGACCTCTTGGGCCACGAGGCGGTGGCGCCGCAGGTGACTCCACTGACTCTCGAACAGCTGCACTTAAGGAACGTCGTGATCGCCATTGATGCCGGTCACGGGGGCGAAGATCCGGGGGCGATAGGGAAGCGGGGTGCGCGCGAAAAGCAGGTGGTTTTGGCCATTGCCCGCATGCTTGCCCACCGGATCAACGCTGAACGCGGAATGCGCGCGGTGCTCATTCGCGATGGGGATTATTTCATAAGCCTTCGGAATCGTATCAAGCGCGCGCGCCAGCATAAGGCCGATCTATTCGTGTCGATCCACGCCGATGCGTTTCGCGATCCGCGGGCCAGTGGCTCGTCGGTCTACGTGCTTTCCAGGCACGGAGCCAGCAGCGAAGCGGCGCGCTGGCTCGCGGAGCGGGAGAATGCCTCCGATCTGGTCGGCGGGGTCAGTCTCGACAACAAAGACGATCTCTTGCGGAAGGTGTTGCTCGATCTATCCCAGACCGCGGCCATCGACGCCAGCGTGAACGTCGGCGGCCACGTTCTACAACGCCTGAATCGGCTTGGCAAGATACACCATCAGGGCGTTCAGCGGGCGGGCTTCGCCGTCTTGAAATCGCCTGATATCCCCTCCGTCTTGGTGGAGACGGCCTTCATTACCAATTCGCTCGAAGAACGCAAACTCACGGATCCCCGCCATCAAGGGGCGCTGGCCGCAGCCATCTTGGATGGCATCCGGGCGTATTTCCTGGAGGCGGCTCCGCCCGGGACGCTGCTCGCCATGCACAAGGACACGCTGAGCGACGCGAGCGCAGCGACCCCACGCGCCCTGCGTTAGCCGGATCAAAAACGGCGAACGCGAGCGCACGTACACGCGACACGCATCCCCGTATGGCAGGGCTTCACCTATACTATCGGCTATGCCGATCGCGCCTGGCCGGATTCGTTTATTGGCGGATGATCTCATCAATCAGATCGCCGCCGGGGAGATCATTGAGCGTCCCGCGTCGGTGGTCAAAGAGCTTATTGAAAATAGCCTCGACGCCGGGGCGACGCGCATTGAGGTTGAGATCGAGGGCGGCGGAATACGCCTTATCCGGGTGCGCGACGACGGTTGCGGAATAGCACCCGAGGATCTCGTGCTCGCGCTCCGCCGCCATGCGACGAGCAAGCTCCAGAGTGCGGAAGATCTCTATGCGATTACCAGCCTCGGATTTCGCGGCGAGGCCTTGCCGAGTATCGGGGCCGTCTCCAGGCTGACGCTGGCCTCGCGTACCGCGGGTTCGGACATTGGCTGGGCCCTCGAGTTGGAAGGCGCCGCGCGCCCTTCCGATCCTTGTCCGACGGCGCATCCGCCCGGGACTTCGGTTACCGTCCGCGACCTCATGTTCAACACCCCCGCGCGGCGAAAATTCCTACGCCGCGAGCGCACCGAATTCCTGCACATACAGGAGTTGCTGAAGCGCATCGCGATAAGCCGCTGCGCCGTGGCCTTTCGCTTGCTCAATAACGGCCGCGCCGTGCTCAATCTTCGCTCGACAGAACCTCAAAGCGAGTCTCGGGTGCAAGAATTAGCGGGCCATCATTTTATGGGGCGTGCGGCTTTCTTCGACCTGACAAGCGACGGGATCCGCGCCTGGGGTTGGGCGGCGCTCCCGCTAGCGGGAGATATTCAATACCTTTATATAAACGGTCGAATCTTGCGTGATCGCACCGTTAACCATGCCATCCGCCGGGCGTATGAAGACACGCAAGCGCCCGGCGCGGAGCCGGCCTTTATCGTTTTCTTGGAAATGGAAGCGGGCGCGGTCGATGTCAATGTTCATCCCGCCAAGTACGAGGTCCGTTTCGGTGAATCTCGCCTAATCCATGACTTTGTCTATAGCGCGGTGAAGCACGCGCTTACGGGTACAGCGAGCGAGCGCTCTTGCCTAAGTGACAGCGCGGCGCATAGGCTGGTGCTAGCGCCTGGCATTAACCAGCCGCGTCCCACCTATGTACGGGCCCAAAGTCCAGAGGCCGGCCCGGATTTTCTCGGCCCGCCACTCGGACGCGCCATTGCACTCGTGCGTCAGCGCTATCTGCTTGCGGAAAATGCCCTGGGATTGGTGGTCGTCGATGCCGAGGGCGCGCTGCGGCGCTTGATTGCCTCGCGCATCCGATCGGCGCGCCCGGGCCACCCGGTTTGCTCTCAACCCTTGCTGATCCCGCAACCGGTGAGCGTGTCGCCCGCCGAGGCCGAGCGGGTCCTCGGTCACACGCGCTTACTGGAGCGCTTGGGGTTGGAGGTTGATCGCGGGGGCCCCCGTACCATCATCGTGCGGCGCATCCCCGCGCTTTTACGCGGCTGCGACGGCGAGCGATTGATCCGCGACGTCGCCGCGGTCCTCGCCACGCCCGGGGGTCCCGAAGCGGCCCACGAACGGGCGCTTTGCGACACGCTGGCGATGCACGGCGCAACCCTGGCGCTCGCTTCGAGAACCCGCGGCCACTGGGACGGCCTGCTTCGTGAGATCGAGAGTCTGGGCCTGGGACACCCCGGCGCGGCGCGAGGTCTGTGGCGGCAACTGACCGGTGAGGAACTTTCATCCTTGATTGCAGGCGGGCTGCGCCAACCCGACGAACATGCGGTGGAGTAAGCGGGATGTCGGTGCCGGCCGCTATTTTTCTCATGGGCCCCACGGGCGTCGGAAAGACTGCGCTGGCCGTCGATCTGGCCGCCACGCTTCCATGCCGGTTAATCAGCGTCGATTCGGGAATGATCTACCGCGGTATGGACATCGGAACCGCAAAGCCCAGCCCGGAAGTGCTGGCCCGCGCGCCGCATCGCCTCATCGATATCCGTGACCCCGGGGAAACCTATTCGGCGGCGGAGTTTCGCGACGACGCGCTGCGCGAAGTGGACACGATTCTTAAAGCGGGGCGAGTGCCTTTGCTGGTCGGAGGAACCGGTCTTTATTTTCGGGCGCTCGACGAGGGAATCTCGACGCTCCCAAGCGCCGATACGGAGGTGCGCGCACGCATCGCCGCGCAGGCGTCCAAGCAAGGCTGGGGCGCCTTGCATGAGCAACTTGCGGAATTCGACCCGCGCGCCGCCGCGCGCATACACCCGCATGACGCGCAGCGCATTCAACGGGCTCTGGAAGTGTGCGAGGTGTCCGGCAAGACCCTCACCGAACTGCTACGGAAAAATACCCGGAACCCGCTGCCATACCGGGCGCTCAAACTGGTCGTGGCGCCCGGCGATCGGATGGATTTTCACCGGCGTTTGCGGATCCGTTTCCAACACATGCTGGATCGCGGTCTCGTAGATGAAGTCGAGGGCCTGTTTTCGCGGGGGGATCTCACCGCGGCGTTACCGTCGATACGGTCGGTGGGCTACCGCCAGATATGGCAATATCTGGAGGGACAGTTTGACTATGAGACGATGATCGAGCGCGCCGTCACCGCGACGCGGCAGCTCGCAAAACGCCAAATTACGTGGTTACGCGCGGAAAAATCCGCTCGCTGGTTCGCGAGCGATGATCCCCGTCTGGGCGACAACGTCGTGAACTTTCTCGGCCAGCACGCCGTTGTGGGCTCGTGCTCACCCTAGGCGCGTGAAGGGGAGCGATCACACCGGCCGCGAGCACCGGAAATCAAGCGATCCGTCATTACATAGTTTAACAATAGCCTGTCGATGGAAACTAAGCGTGCGCATTAAGTAGGAGCGCACGGAATTTTTCGTTGCTTGCGTAATCATGTAGACTACATCTTCGGAGAATCCTGCGCGCGAGCGGCGCAGTGGGAAGAAGCGAGGTTGTACGGCGCTTTACTTGCGGGAAAGAATACGAATAAATCGAAGCAGGAGGGGTAAAATAATGAGTAAAAGCCAGTCATTACAAGAGCCGTTCCTCAATACGTTGCGTAAAGAACATGTTCCTGTGTCCATCTATCTTGTCAATGGTATCAAGCTCCAGGGGCAGATCGAGTCGTTCGACCAGTTTGTCGTATTGCTGAAAAATTCCGTCAGTCAGATGGTATATAAACACGCTATCTCCACGATCGTACCGTCGAAACCGGTGCGGTTGCCGCGCGAGGACGAAGAGTCTCCGGAAGAATAACCAGTCCCTTACAGGTTTGTACTAATCCCGTTGTTCGAACGCCCCGGTAAAGGCGAGCGTGCGCTCCTGGTCCACTACGGAACCCACCGAGAGGACGAGACGCTAAACGAATTTAGAGATCTTGTTACCTCCGCGGGGGCTGCGTGCGCGGGCGTCGTCTTGGTGGCGCGGGACGCCCCCAATGCGAAATATCTTCTCGGTGCCGGTAAGGCCGAGGAGGTGCGCGCCCTGGTCGCGGAAAGCTGCGCGGAGGTCGTGATCGTAAACCGCGCTGTCAGCGCCGCCCAGGAGCGTAATCTCGAACGCCTCTTGGGTTGCCGGGTCGTCGATCGTACCGATCTCATCCTCGATATCTTCGCCCAGCGCGCGCGAACCTTTGAGGGCAAGCTTCAAGTTGAACTGGCGCAACTTCAGCACCTCTCGACACGCCTGGTCCGGGGATGGAGTCACTTGGAACGCCAGCGCGGCGGTATCGGGCTGCGCGGACCCGGCGAAACCCAATTAGAATCCGATCGGCGCTGGGTGCGGCAGCGCATTAAGCGGCTTACCCGCCAGCTTGAGGAAATACGCCATCAACGCGAGTTGCAAGGCCGGGCGCGCCGCAAGGCCGCCGTGCCGACCGTACTCTTGGTAGGATACACCAATGCCGGTAAATCTACTTTATTTAACCGCCTGACCGGTGCTTCGGTTTACGCCGCGGATATCCTGTTCGCGACCTTGGATCCGACCTTGCGGCGCTTAGAGGCGCCCTTAGCCGGCACGGTGGTTCTCGGGGACAGCGTCGGTTTCATCAAAGACCTCCCGCATGAACTGGTGGCGGCGTTTCGCGCCACCTTGGAAGAGCTGCGGCACGCGGACTTGCTCATCCATGTGATCGATGCCAGTCTACCTACCGTGCTCAGAGATGAGCAGAGGCTGCAGGTGGCGAGGATCATACGCGATCTCCATGCGGACACCGTGCCCCAGATCGAGGCATTTAACAAGATTGATCGCTGCCAGGGCGAGAGCGGCGCTGCCGCGCTTCGACGCGAAGGCGATGGATCGATGCGGCGTGTGTGGATCTCCGCCGTCACCGGGGAAGGTCTGCATACCCTCAAGCAAGCCATCGGCGAGCACTTAGCCGGGGACTGTTTGTGCGGATGGCTGCAACTGCCGGTTGCGGCGGCAAGACTGCGCGCGCGGCTCTACGCCGAAGGCGTTGTCCGCGGCGAACGCCACGCACGCGAGGAGGGATGGTTGCTTGACATCGCAATGAGCCGGCGCCGCTTTGAAACCCTCTGTTGCGAGGATGGTGAGCCGGCGCCGATAACTTGCGGCGGCATGCCGACGCCCGTATGATACCCACCCACATGAGCGCGCGGAGTGACTAACGATGGCCTGGAATGAGCCGGGGGGCGGTAAGGACCGCGACCCGTGGGGTAATCGCAGACGCGAGGGCGGGCCGCCCGATCTCGACGAGGTGATCCGTAAGCTGCAAGCAAAGCTCAAAGGGCTATTCGGTGGCGGCACCGGGGGCGGGGGCGGTCCGGCCGGGGGCGCGCCGGGTCGGGGCACTTGGGCCGGCATTACGCTTATCCTTGTGATCGTCATGGCTTGGAACATGATGTATGTAGTCCAGGCGCAGGAACAAGGCATCGTGTTTCGCTTTGGCGCTTATGTCGCGAGCCTGGCTCCGGGCTTGAATGTCCGCTGGCCGAGACCCATCGAGCGCGTCGAGCTCGTCAATGTCGAGCAGACCCGTTCGATAGCTCACCACGCGTCGATTCTCACCAAAGATGAAAATATTATCGATGTCGAGTTTACGGTTTTTTACCGCGTGAAGGACGTAGAGGATTACTCTTTTAACGTCATCGGTCCCGATCGCACGGTCGAGCAGGCGACGGAGAGCACGATACGCGCGGTTATCGGTAAAAATGACATGGACTTTGTGCTCACTGCGGGACGCGGCGAGATAGCAAACCAAATACAAGTCGGGATCCAAAAGCTACTGGATACTTATCAGGCGGGGATGATAGTCACCAGCGTCAACATGCAAGCGGCGAAACCCCCCGAGGAGGTCAAAAGCGCCTTTGACGACGCTATCAAAGCACGCGAGGATGAACAACGTCAGATCAACGAAGCCGAGACCTATCGTAATGACATTATCCCCAAGGCGCGCGGCAGCGCAGCCCGCGTGCTGGCCGATTCGCACGCCTATAAGTCGAGGGTGACCGCCGAGGCAGAAGGCGACGCCAGCCGCTTCGTACAGCTCTTGGTGGAATACGAAAAAGCGCCCCAGATCACCCGAGAGCGCTTATATCTCGAGGCCATGGAATCGGTGCTCTCGAACGCGCCGAAGGTGTTAATGGATACCGAAGGCGGTAATAACCTCGTCTATTTACCGCTCGATAAACTATTCGAGCATCGAGCGAATGTAAATCCTCCTGCCGTTGTGACGGAATCGAACGCGCTCCCGGAGCCCGAGCCTTTGGTCTCCGAACGGGATCTGCCGGAACGGGATGAGCGGCGGATCCGCAGGACACGTTAATGCTTGGCGCTAAGATTATAGTACCGCTGGTGCTGATCGCGATTATCGGTTGGTCCTCGCTTTTCACCGTGGACCAGCGGGAGTATGCGATTCTTTTCAGGTTCCAGGAAATACAGCGTTCGGATTACGAGCCCGGATTGCATTTCATGATCCCGGTCGTGAATACGGTGCTTAAATTCCCGAAGCGTTTGATGTATCTCGAATCGGAGCCGGGACGATTCCTCACCAAGGAGAAAAAAGACGTCATCGTCGATTCGTTCGTTAAGTGGAAGATCGAAGACGTGGAAACCTTCTATAAACGCACCCGGGGTGATGAGACCATTGCTCGCGAGCTCTTGTTTCAGCAAATTAACGATAGTCTGCGCGGGGAGTTCGGTAAGCGCACCGTGCAAGAAGTCGTGGCCGGTCATCGCGGCGACGTCACCGACATCGTTACCGCAGCCGTGCGCGAGAAAGGGTATGGGCTCGGCGTGAGGGTGGTGGATGTGCGCACGAAGCGCATCAACCTTCCCGAGGAAGTGAGCAGCGCGGTGTATGACCGCATGCGCGCCGAGCGCGACCGGGTCGCGCGCCAGCTTCGCTCCGAAGGGGCCGAGGCGGCGGAGCGCATTCGCGCCGCCGCGGACCGTGATCGCACGGTGATCTTGGCGGAAGCGTACCGGACCGCGGAACAGACCCGCGGCGAGGGCGACGCCAAATCCGCCGAGACTTACGCCGGCGGCTATGGACGCAATGAAGAGTTCTATTCCTTTTACCGCAGTCTCAACGCTTACAAGAAAAGCTTCGGCAAGAATCAGGATATTTTATTGCTCGATCCGACGTCGGATTTCTTCAACTATTTTAAGACCCCGGCAAACCGATAAGCGCCGCTTTCGCCGGCCCCTTACCCGCCCGCTCGCTCATCGGCACCGGACCGTCCCGCGAGCTAAGGCACGGTTAACGCTGTGATGTGGCAAGATTTCGCGGTTGCCTTTGGGCTGATGCTGGTGCTCGAAGGCATCGCCCCTTTCTTGAACCCCGACGCCGTTCGGCGCTTCATGTCGCAAGCGGCTCGCTTAGACGATGCGACGCTACGCTTCGCGGGGCTGACCTGCATGCTGCTCGGCGTCTTGCTCCTTGTCGGGTTTCATTGAGCCCATGGTTCTAGAGGACCGCTGGCTCCTGCCCGAGGGCGTAGATGAGGTATTACCGCCCCAAGCCGAGCGCCTCGAGGCGTTACGCCGCACGATCCTCGATCTCTTCCATGGCTGGGGTTACGACTTGGTCGTTCCCCCGCTCATCGAATATTTGGAATCCCTGTTGACAGGGGCGGGGCATGATCTGGATCTCCAGACCTTTAAGCTTACCGATCAACTGACCGGCCGGCTCATGGGCGTGCGGGCCGACATGACCCCGCAGGTCGCGCGTATCGACGCCCATCGCTTGCGACGCGATGCGCCCACGCGCTTGTGCTATCTCGGACCCGTGCTGCATACCTTACCGAATGCCTTCGCGGGATCACGTAATCCCTTTCAGATAGGAGCGGAGCTCTACGGGCATCGCGGTTTAGAAAGCGATGTCGAGGTGATGTGCCTCATGCTCGACACCCTGGCAGCGGCAGGCTTCGATTCGGTGCTCTTGGATCTTGGCCACATGGCCATTTTTCGCGGTCTCTCGCGGCAGGCCGCGCTGGATCGCGATCAGGAAAGCACCTTATTTGATGCCTTACAGCGCAAGGCTTGTCCGGAGATCAACCGTTATTTAAACGATTGGAGCATCGCCCCGCGGGCCGCCGGGTTGATGCGCGCGCTCCCCGCGCTTAACGGCGGGGAATCGATCTTAGCGCAAGCCCAAGAGATCTTCGCCGGCGCCAGCCAGAGCGTCATCGAGGCGCTTGCCGATTTGCGGGAAATCGCGCGTCTCCTCGCAGCGCGCGCGCCCGCCGTCGAGCTGCATTTCGACCTCGCGGAATTGCGCGGTTATCACTACCATACCGGCGTGATGTTCGCGGCCTATGTCCCGGGTCAGGGCCAGGCCCTCGCGAAGGGTGGCCGGTACGACGATATCGGCCGCGTCTTCGGCAGGGCGCGGCCGGCGACCGGCTTTAGCACTGATCTGAAACTGCTGGTTGGATCGGGCGCCGCAGCCGGGGCGGCGCAAGACGCGGTCTTCGCGCCCTGGTCTGAAGATGTCCGCTTGGCCGCGGCCGTCGCGGAGCTAAGGCGAGGCGGCCGGCGCGTGGTCTACGCCTTGCCCGGCCAAGCCGGGGGCGCCCCCGAGATCGGGTGCAACAAAATGTTGAGCTGCATAGACGGTCAGTGGCAGATGACCGATGTCCCACAAGGGTAGGAAATAGCTTAGGACGGGGCGGTCATGGGGAAAAGGCTCGTGGTCATCGGCACGCAATGGGGCGATGAGGGCAAGGGCAAGATCGTTGATCTCCTCACCGAGCACGTCGCTGCCGTCGCGCGCTTCCAGGGCGGTCATAACGCGGGGCACACCGTCGTCATCGGCGGGACTAAGACCATCCTGCACTTGATCCCATCAGGTATATTGCGCCCCGATGTCCAGTGTTTTATCGGTAACGGCGTGGTTGTCTCGCCCCAAGCGCTGCTCGAAGAGATCGCCCGGCTCGAGCAGATGGGCATCGCGGCGCGCGCGCGTCTAAAAGTCAGCGAAGCCTGTCCCCTCATCCTTCCCTATCACGTCGAGCTCGACATCGCGCGCGAGAAAGCGCGGGGCAATGCCGCGCTCGGAACCACGGGACGGGGAATCGGACCGGCCTATGAAGACAAGGTCGCGCGCCGCGCCGTGCGCATGGGGGACCTACGCCACCGCGAGCGGTTTGCGGCCAAGCTCGGGGAAGTTCTCGATTTTCATAATTTCGTGCTTAAGCATTACTATCAATGCAAGCCGCTGGATTTCCAGGCGCTCCTCGATGAGCATCTGGGCTATGCCGAGGAGCTTATCCCGCTCACGGCCGACGTCACCGGGCTGCTGAACGATTATCAGCGCCGTGATGAAAACGTATTATTCGAAGGCGCGCAGGGTACGCTCCTCGACATCGACCACGGCACCTATCCCTATGTGACCTCTTCCAATACCACGGCCGGCGGTGCGGCGACGGGGACGGGCGTGGGTCCGCGCTGTTTCGATTACGTGCTCGGTATTACCAAAGCCTATACGACGCGCGTCGGGTCCGGCCCGTTTCCGACCGAGCTCGCCGATCTAGCGCGCCGAGGCCACGAGTTCGGGGCCACTACCGGCCGCCGCCGCCGTTGCGGGTGGTTTGACGCCGTACCGCTGCGCCGATCGTGTCAGATCAACAGCATCTCCGGGCTATGCATTACCAAGCTCGATGTTCTCGACCGCTTAGACACGATTCGGGTGTGCGTGGGCTACAACTACGAAGGCGGGCTGCGGTCGACGCCGCCGGCCGGCGCGGAGGCTTTCGCGCACTGCGAGCCCGTCTACGAGGATCTACCCGGCTGGCACGCATCGACGGAAGGCATCACCTCTTATTCCGAGCTGCCCGATAATGCCAAGGCTTATCTAGAGCGCTTAGCCGCGATTACCGAGACTCCCATCGATATGATCTCGACCGGGCCGGAGCGCTCGGAGACCATCGTGCTTAAAAAGTTGTTTGATTGATTAGCTAAAGAACCATGGTGCCGAGGAGAGGACTTGAACCTCCACGGGGTTGCCCCCACAAGGACCTGAACCTTGCGCGTCTGCCAATTTCGCCACCTCGGCAAGGGAGTCGGCAATCTACCGAAGCCACAATGCGTAGTCAATGAGAAAGCAACGCATCGAAGATCCTCACGCGGAACGAGAGGCCGAGCGCTATGAAAAGCCGATCCCGAGCCGCGAGTTTATTTTACATTACCTCGGCGATTGCAGCGGGCCGAGGACGCATAAGCAGATCGCGCGCGATCTCGAGGTCGTCACGCCGGAGGGATTGCAGGCCTTGGCGCGGCGGCTCAAGGCCATGGAACGCGAAGGGCAAGTGATCCGCAATCGCCGGGAAGCCTACGGTCCGGTGGCCAAGATGGACCTGTTACCGGGGCGGGTGACGGCTCATCCCGACGGCTATGGTTTTCTGGTGCGCGAAGATGGCGGCGAGGACGTGTTCCTCAACGGCCGGCAAATGCGCAGCTTGCTCCATGGCGATCGCGCCGTGGTACGCGTGGTCGCTAAGGATCGCCGCGGCCGCACCGAGGGCGCGCTCGTCGAGGTTTTGGAACGGGCCAACCAGCGCTTGGTCGGTCGCTTCTTCAGCGAGGGAGGCGTGGCTTTCGTCGCCCCCGACAATAAACGCTTCCATCAAGATATCTTGATCCCCGGCGATGCCGCTTCGGGCGCCCAGCACGGCCAGATCGTCATGGTCGATATCGTGCGGCAACCTGACTGGCGGCGTCAGCCGATCGGCCGGGTGAGCGAGATCATGGGCAATCACATGGCGCCCGGGATGGAGATCGACATCGCCATCCGCGCCTACGATCTGCCGCATACCTGGCCCGAGACAGTGGTCGCCGAGACGGCCGGTCTCGGCAAGACGGTGCGCCCACGGGACCGGGCCGGCCGGGTGGATTTACGATCGCTGCCTCTGGTCACGATCGATGGAGAGGACGCGCGCGATTTCGATGATGCCGTCTATTGCGAGCGTACCGCGCACGGCTGGCGCCTGCTGGTCGCGATCGCCGATGTTTCGCACTACGTCTCGCCAGGCTCGGCGCTCGATCTCGAGGCTCATCTTCGGGGCACGTCGGTTTATTTCCCGGACCGGGTGATCCCGATGTTGCCCGAGGCGCTGTCGAACGGTCTCTGCTCCCTCAATCCGGAGGTTGAACGCCTGTGCCTGGTATGCGAGATCGACGTCGGAGCGCGCGGGGGTGTTCGGTCGTATCAATTTCGCAAGGCGCTCATGCGCTCCGCCGCGCGTTTGACCTATCACGAGGTCAATGCCATCGCGGTCGAGCGTCAACGCGCGTTGCGAAATCGCAATCGAGCGTTGACACCGCATCTCGATGAGCTTTTCGCCCTCTACCGTCAGCTCCGCCGCCGGCGCGACGCACGCGGGGCCATCGATTTCGAGTCCACGGAAACCAAGATCGTTTTCGACGCTGCGCGAAAAATAGAGCGCATCGTACCCACGGTTCGCAACGATGCGCACCGCCTCATCGAAGAGTGCATGATCGCCGCCAACGTCGCCGCGGCCGAGTTCCTCGCGGAGCGCGGGCTGCCGTGCCTGTATCGCATCCACGAACCGCCGGCGCGCGAAAAGCTCGATGATCTGCGCACCTTCCTCGGTGAGCTTGGGCTCAGCCTCGGTGGCGGGGCGCAACCCGAACCGCGCGATTACGCGGCGCTCCTCGCGGAAACCACCGGCCGGCCGGATGCGCATTTGATTCAAACAGTGATGCTGAGGAGCTTGCGGCTGGCGGTTTATAGCCCGGTGAACGCCGGTCATTTCGGCCTCGCCCATGGCGCCTACACGCATTTTACCTCCCCCATCCGCCGCTATCCGGACCTCTTAGTCCACCGCGCGATTCACCACCTGCTGGCAAAAAAACCGGTCCCGGAGTTCCGTTATGGGGCGGAGCAATTGGGAAGCCTGGGAGACCATTGCTCCCTGACCGAACGGCGCGCCGACGAGGCGACGCGCGATGCGGTGGCGTGGCTCAAGTGCGAGTTCATGCAAGATAAGATCGGCGAAGTATACGCGGGCATCATCACGGCGGTGACGGGTTTCGGTTTCTTCGTGGAGCTCAGGGACATCTACGTGGAAGGCTTGGTGCACGTCACCTCCTTAAAGAACGATTACTACCATCATGATCCGGTGCGCCATGAGCTTCGAGGCGAGCACGGTAAACGCAGTTACCGGATCGCGACGGAGGTATCGGTGCGCGTCGTACGCGTGGATCTCGATGGCCGGCGCATCGACTTCGATCTCGTGTCATAAAACGGGTATAACGCAAGCCGGGCGCGGCTATCATGTCCAAACGAGGGGCGCGGGATGTGGCCGGGCGGGACCTCATCGTCTGCGGGTTCCACGCGGTGCGCCAGGTCTTGACGGACGCGCCGGAGCACGCACTCGAGCTATGGATCGAGACCGGGCCGCCGAATCCACGCCGGCGAGATCTCCTGAATCTCGCGGCCCAGCATGGGCTCGCCGTGCAGCGAGCGGCCTCGCGAACGCTCGATCGCCTGGCGGCGGGCGGCCGGCATCAGGGGGCGGTGTTACGCTGCCGCCATCCGCGGGCGCCGGGTGCGTGGGACCTAAGAACGCTGCTTGCCGAAAGCACGGCGCCGCCGCTAGTGCTGGTGCTCGATGGGGTCCAGGATCCGCACAACCTGGGCGCGTGCCTGCGCACCGCCGATGGCGCCGGCGCCCATGCCGTGATCGTGCCGCTCCACCGGGCGGTGGGACTGACCGCGGCGGTGCAAAAGGTCGCCAGTGGAGCGGCGGCGACGGTGCCCTTGATTCAGGTCGGAAACCTCGCGGCGGCGCTCGACGAGATGAAAGAGTTGGGCTTGCAGGTCATCGGGACGGCCGGGGAGGCCAGTGTTAGCATATTCGATTTGGATTTGCGCGGACCGACGGCCTTGGTGATGGGGGGAGAAGAAAAAGGTCTCCGGCGCCTAACCCGCGAACGCTGCGATCGCCTCGTACACGTTCCCATGGCCGGCGCGATCGAGAGCCTGAACGTCTCCGTCGCCGCCGGGATCTGCCTCTACGAAGCCGTGCGGCAGAGAACGGGGCTGCTATAATGCTTCAAGCGAAGCTTCGCTCGGACCTGATCGAGAAGCTGCGGGGGGGTAGGCATCGTAGTGAAATTCAATTCGACTGGCCAAACGGAGGTCTATCATCGATCGAGCCCGCAGGATCCCCGAGTATTTGCGCCGAGGATGGTAAAATCGACCTCAATTTTGAAGCAATGCTAAGGCGTCGTTTAGGAGGTCTACTTCGGGTTAGAGGGCGCAATTCGGTGCCACAAGACCATGAAGCGAAGAACAGGAAGGCCCGGTACTCAGGCTTACTACGACGCGCTCAAGCATATCTTTGAACTCGAGTCCGGAGTCTTGACTGCAACGCTTCCTCACGCTGGCGAACGAGGGCGAAACGATGAGGAACGCTTTCGTGCATTTCTTTCTAAAGTGTTGCCTCGTCGCTTCAGCATTGGCACAGGCTTTCTCGTATGCTCGAATCCAGCGGTGCCACCCAGTCGCCAAGTAGACACGGTCATTTATGACGAGATTCACAATTCCCCGTTACACCGCGAACTAGCCGCTTACGTTTTTCCAATTGAAATGATCTACGGCACCGTAGAGGTAAAAGGATTGCTAACGCCGAACGACCTCGTTCCAGCATTACAAAGCATCGCGGGTATTCGCCATTTGGCCACGGAGAAGTCCTACATTGTTTCGTTTTCGCCGCGGCCCTCGGTATGTGCGACAGGACATCCAAGTCACTCTCGCACCCTCGGTCTCGCGGCGAGTGATTCCTTTTGCCGCGACCGTCCTCGCGCAAATCGAAGTGATGCACAAGCTCGCGCCTAGAGCTTTTCTCTTCGCCTACGATGCCACCTGGAAGAAACACGGGAGCTTCGTTAACGCTTTGAAGACAGCACTTGCAAAAGTTCCAGAAGCTCATGTCCATGGGGTAGTGGTATTGGCAAAAGCATGGTTTTCATACCAGGTCGCGTATGCGGAAAATGGACCAACGCTTAAGAACTACACTGACAATGGCTTGCTACGCTTTGTGAAACACATGATCCACAACCTTGCCAGTGTGCCGATGCAGCAGATGTCAATCGACCGCTATCTCAATATTGAGGCGCCCTCTAACACTCCGCTGCAGCCGACGCCGCAGAAGCGGCGCGGCTGAGCGGAAACGTTTGGGCGTCTGAAAATTACGATGGCTGAATATTTCAGCGATAGGCAAAGAGGTTCTAAACCTCGTACCGAAGAGGCTATTTCTCCTGCTGTATGGGGTGGTGTCGTCGCGCTAATCCAGTCCCTGATCGCGACGGGAGCATTCGCGTTCAAGTTTCCTGATCTATGCCCAGACGGAGGTGGCGTTTCGGGAACTGATGAGAATGCACTGTGTTTGGCTGTTCAAGCAGAGATGCCAGGGCTTGCGTGGCCCCTTGAAACAACGACACGAGTGCAAGAAGGCTTTTTCAGTGAAGAGAAACGCTTCGCTCCTGATACGTTACTGATACTCGACTTCATTGAGTCCTGTTATCGCTCGATCGCCAAGCCGATCCAGGGCTCGTACCACAGCTTCTTCCGCCATCACCATCTCAGCTTCGATCCCAAGGCCGGAAGGGAGGAGTTCCGTGGAGATGTAAATAGAATCTTCGCGCGAAATGGCATCGCCTATGAGTTGGAAAAAGACGGCCAGATCATTCGCCTGCTACCACCAGTGCTTGAGCACGACCTATCTTCTGGCCTTTTCCGTACAGGAGATACGACCCTGGATCAAATGCTTGAGGATAGTCGGCTGAAGTTCTTAAACCGCGATCCAAAAGTGCGGCGGGAATCTTTGGAGCGATTGTGGGATTGTTGGGAGCGGTTGAAATCGCTTGAGACCCCTCAAAACAAGAAGCAGTCCGTCATTGCACTCCTGGATAAAGCCGCGGACGATCCTTCGTTCAGAAAGCTGCTTGACGACGAAGCCCGCGCTCTTACTGACATCGGAAACTCATTTCACATCCGACATTCGGAGGTTACCCAGTCGACGGTCACAGACTCATGTCACATCGACTACCTGTTCCACCGGTTGTTCAGCATGATTCAACTTCTATTGAAAAAGCGCGGTCTTGCCCCATGAGGCCGCCCAACCCGGCGCTGCACCGGACGCTCCTGATCGTCGCGCCGGTAAGCTTGATAGAGCATTTCGTAGGCCATAAGGGTGATCGCACACCCTGAAGTGCTGGTACAGCCTCGAAAGAGAGTTTGTGGCAGTCGGCGAGAGTGTTGCCTAACTACACCGCTGCGGCTTCGCACCTGTGCGAGCCGGCAACGTTCAAACCCGCTTACGCTTGCTCAGCCGTTTGCGGTTGGCCACGGCACGCGCATGCACCGGCTTTAAGCCCTTGCGTGCGCATTGCACGAGGCTCGAGCCGAGCTTGCGTGATCCGGCGGCGGTCCGGCTGATCGCCGCGCTGCTCCGTGGCACCCTGCCTCGCCGGCCCACGGCAATCATCGCTTGCAGACCGGCCAGCGTTTGACGAGCGGCAATTTCGGCACCACGCGCCTGCAGGCTCCAAAGGGCGGGGGCCATGGCGGCCGCCGATTCCGCCGCGGCTTCGAACTTCTCCTCCACCATGCGCGTGAATTCGCGCCGATCGCGTGCCGAGGGCTTGGTCCCGGCGCGGGCTAGGCGGTCCGCTCGATGGCCGATCACGTAGGCGGAAGCCCCAAGCATCTCCCCGGTTTTCACAGCCAGATCGAACCACGGCGCCCAAGCGAAGGGCCGCGCCCTGCAGGTGTAAGCAAGCCCCGAGATCCTGTTACCACCCTTCTTCAAGAACCTTACCTCGTCATCAAAAAAAGCGGCCGGTGTGCTCGCAGCGTCAGCAGACGATCCGGTCTTGCTTACAGCAGCCTCATTTTCGCAGGCTTCATTGCGTCCCGGCTGCTCTTATACAGCCCCGGTTGACAGCCATCATGCCGCCGACGATGATGCCATCCAAGCCGAGCCGCAGCAAGTACTTAATTCGCGAGCGCGCCGCGAATCCCTCACCAGCCGGCGACAGGCCTTCCGGCAGCGCCTCTCGGCTGGTCGCTTCGGGCACCGGCTCAACACAATGCCAAGAGGCAAGTATGGTCGCCCAGTGACTGTTGGATCGCCGTTCGCGTTCCTTGATCTGTCGCGCTCGTACCTTGGATGATTACCCGATGACGAATCGGAGAAATGTTTGAGGTATAATGGATTGATGATTAAACTTCTTCTTTCGCCAAAAACGGTGGCACTTTCCGGAGGAGAGAAAGTGCTTCTTCCACTCGATAGCGCTCGACTCTACTGAACCGGAGCTTGTTGATGTAGAAGCACTTGAACAAATACACCCAGCGGCAGCAAAAAAACGGCGCTTCTCGTAGCTCGTCGATCTGCTTTTCGCTGCCGCCAATGCGATGCGATAGGCACTCAAGGCATCCTTGCAATCGCATCACAGAAACTTATTCCGTCTGAGCCAGCTCATAGGGGGCGTGGCACGGCATGACGGTTTTCTGAGGAGTTACTATATGGGAATGAAGTTATACGTTGGCAACATGGGTTACGGCATCCGCAGCAGTGATCTGGAACGGCTGTTCTCGGCTCATGGTACTGTACGTTCCGCGGAGGTGATCACGGATCGCAGCACCGGACAGTCCAAAGGGTTCGGCTTTGTTGAGATGAGCAGTGACCAAGAAGCGAAGGCAGCCATCGCCGCCCTCAACGGTAAGGAGATGGACGGCCGGACCGTAACGGTCAATGAGGCCCGGCCCAAGGAAGGCGGTGGTGGCCGTGGTTCGGGTGGCTACGGCGGAGGTGGGGGCGACAAACGCGGTGGCTATGGAGGCGGAGGACGCCGGTACTAGCAAGCGCCGATTCGCCGACAGTTCCGTTGGCGTAATGGTCAGCGTTTTAGGTTTCCCCACGAATAAAACCCTTGTATCAGGCCGCTCGTGTAGAGCGGAACCGTGAAGCGGGTTGCGCCGAATAAATGTAGACGATTATCACAGTCATATAGCCTAATGGGTTGAGCGCAACAAGTCCCGGGGAAATAGGGCTTCATTCCCCGGGTTATGTCGCTGCGCGGCTAACGCAGGCTCCGTGTACTGCTCAAGGTGGTCGGGTGATCGAACCCCCTGGAGAATTACCATGTCGACACGCCGGTTCGCCGCCCTCTATTGCACGTCCTCTCAGAAGGCCTTCTGCTGACGACACAGAGCTACACGAAGGGTGGGACTCCATTCGCTACACCGATCATACGATGCGCTGCGAATGGAGCCCCTCCTCTAGTTCGGAGCGCGCGCGATCGTAGCGGAGACGGTGCTCGACCGCCCGATCATCGGGACACCGGGCGGCCGAGCTGGGCCTAAGGCAACTGCTGTATCAAGTTTCGCAAACCATCGACGGCCTTTTGCACGTCGTTCAATCGTTCGAGCAGTTTTGCACGGTCCACCGGCGTCCCATTCCCGTTTCCGCCACCGGGCGGTTGTCCGAGCCCCCAAAACCTGGCGATCTGTAGGCTGGAGCAGATCCCGGCGTCAAGGATAAAGGCGCGGGCCGTCCCGCACTGCTCCGGCCCGGGCCCGGGATCGACGGGCGTGCCGTGGCCCATGCCCGCGATGGTGTAGATCTCTACCAGGGGTTTTCCCCCGGCGTCCGTGAACACCTCGTGGGCGTGGCCCTGCACGGTGTCCGTGATATCGGGGGTCCGGTCGATCCCGTGCACATTGGTCCACTGGTCCACGAGCTCCGTGGCGTTCACGGGTGCGACGGTGGTATCGGTACTCTCATGCCAGATGGAGACCTTGGGCCACGGCCCTGTGTGCGGGCTGGCGTTCCGAACCAGGCTCCCCCATTGCGCGGGGCTCAGGTTCTTACCGGGCTTCATGCACTGGCTTGTCGCCTCCCTCTCGCTGGTGGCACAGTGATAGGGAAGGCCGGCGATGACGGCCCCGCCGGCGAACACCTCGGGATAGGTCGCGAGCATCACGGCCGTCATGGCACCACCAGCCGAGAGCCCCGTCACGAAGACCTTGGTCGAGTCGCTGCCATGGTCGGCCTGCATCGTGTCGATCATCTGTTTGATGGAGAGCGCCTCGCCCTGATCGCGACCGATGTCGCCCGGCAGAAACCAGTTGAAGCACCCCAAAATGTGATTGCCCGTCGCGAAAGGCCCCAGCGGGCTGCCCTGGCGCTGCTGAGGCAAGAGCAGGGCGAAGCCCAGGCGCTCGGCGAGCGCGGTCCACCCGGTCTCATCGTCATAGCTCAAGGCCGTCTGGGTGCAACCGTGCAGGGCCACGACCAAGGGGCGACCCGCCGCCAGACCGTCGGGGACGAACTTGAACATGCGCAGATTGCCGGGATTGTTGCCGAAGCTGACATCTTCCGTGGTGGTGGCACCAAAGGCCTCGCTACTCAGCCAGAGGCCGATGGCAATGGTTAGCGTCGCTACGCCGAGGCGGAAGCGCTCGGCAAGAGCCAGATGTCTACAGATCGAATCGTGGTTGCTCATAGATGGTCTCCTCACGCACAAGAAATTATCCACCGCGGCCGGCGCAGGGACTCGCACCCTGTGCGCGAAACCGGGTACCGTAGTAGAGCGCATGGCCGGCAGCCGATCTGTGGACTACATTACAATCGCATTGTGAAAAATTACCGAAACGGCCTGCGCGCCGGCGCTATGCCGATGGAGGAGATGGATCTCATCATCGAGCCTCGCCCTCGGCAATGTCCAACCCGACTGTCGTACTGTTCATACCGGACTCCTCTTCGTTGAAGTGGTATCACATCTTCCTCTCGGCACATCACGATGCCGTTACGGAGACGTATATAAGAAGGGGAGGCGTCCAGCTACGCGCGCTCATCACGCTCCATGGCTCCGTTTGAGGCGCGACGCGCATGGATGGCGAGCGATGCGGTTCCGTCGCCACGCGGATCCCCGACGGAACACGATTGGACGGGGAAGCCCGCCGGCGGTTATTTCTTTGCGTTCTTCGCCCAATCCTTCAGCCATTCCAGAGCCTTGGCGTCGGCCGCGGTGAGGTCTTCCTCGCTGAGGAGGAGCCTGGCGGCGAGGGCCTCGGCATCGGCGCGGGCGCGCCGGGAGGCCTCGCGCTCACGGGTGGCGGCGGAGGCGTTGTCCGAGTCATGCCGGGCGGAGAAGGCGGCGCGTGTCTCGGCTTCGAGGAAGAGCGCATCCCGCTCGGCCCAGGCGTAGCCACAGTCGCGGGCGAGGCGCAGGGCCTCCTCGGCATCGTCGAGCGCACGGGCGGGACTGTCGGCTTGGACTTCGAGCAGGCGCGCGCGGCCGCGCAGCACGAGGGCGTCGGCATGGACGAGCCGCATACCGCGCGGGGCGGCGAGGGCGAGTGCTTCGGCGGCGCGGTCCAGGGCGCCTGGTGCATCCTGACGCGCGAGGGCCAGGTCACCGGCGGTGACGTGCAGGCGGGCCAGCCAGAAGAGAATCTGGCCTTGGCGCAGGACGGGCTCCGCCTGGCGTAGCTCCACCTCGGCATCGCCCAGGCGACCCTCGGCCAGGGCACACCAGCCGAGCATCGAGTGGCAGCAGGCGATGACTTCGTTCCACTGCTTGCGCTCGCAGATACGGAGATTGGCCTTCGTGCGGCGCGTGGTCAGCGCCGGATGGCCGCTCCGGAGGAGCAGCTCCGCCCACCACACGCCGCGACCGCTGCAGAGCTCTTCGCCAAACATCTTCTTTTCCAGCGCGTTGGCGAGGGCGAAATAGAGCGCGGCGGGGCCGAGCTGGCCTGAAAGAGAAGCGGTCCAGCCTCGACGGCTGTGGCTGTAGCGAATCGCCTCCTCATCGCCTTCCTCGGTGGCGAGGCGGAGGGCCTCCGAGGCCGCGCGCTGCGCCTCGCTCAGCCGCCCCAAGGAAACGAGCAGCGTCGCTTCGTTCTGGAGGCCAATGCTCAGGTTAAGGGCATCCTGCACCCCGCGGTAGATATCGTTCGCTCCCCGTAGTAGCGCAGCGCAAGCTCTTGGTGACCGCTGTACGTCGCAAACAGTCCGACATCGTTCAGGTAGAAGCTCATAGCCCTCGGCGAGAGCTGCTGCTTGCACTGCTCGCGTCTCTTCTCATCGCGCACGAAGGCGAGCGCACAGCGGAGGCCCTCCGCCAAGGCGGGGATCCATTGGAAGACCTCGCCGTAACGCAGCCGCTGTTTGTACAGTGCGTTCGCCGCCTTGAAGTCCCCCGCGTCCAGGAGCAGCTCGATCGCCAGCAGCACGGGCTCGATCTCCTTGACGTTTTGGGGCCGCCCCTCGGAGCGCTGTCCGGTGAGCAGGTCCGCGGAACGGCGCGCGGTATCCGCGCCCGTGCCGAGGAGCACGGCCCGGAAGTGGTCGCGCAGGATTGGGTGGCAGGCGCTGCCCTGACCACCTTCGATGGGCTCGCGCGTCAAGATCCCACGTGACTGGAGGCGCCGCAGATCGGTGGTCAGCGTGGCATCGTCCGGCAGCGCCTCACAGAACACGCCGCGGACGAGCCGCACCACCGTTTCGTCCGCTATCGGGGCACGGAAGAGGGAGACGATGCCGAGGATCCGCACCTGCGCCACCGGCAGCTTCTTTTCATAGAAGACGAGCAGGCGGCGGAGCTTGTCGTTGAGGGACGCGCCTTCCGGCAGGGCACCGACATGGAAGCTTTCGTCTAGGAATTGCCGCGGCTGGTCGCGATCTTCCTCGGGTAAGGCGTCGGCGAAGACCCGCAGGCCGAGCGGGTGGCCGTCGAGCTGCTCGCTCACGTGCTCGCGCTCCGCCGGCGGGTCGCGTACGCCGAGACTCCTCGAGCAGGCGGGCGCCATCATCGGGCGCGAGACCATGGATGTCGCGCTGATGGAAGGCGGTGCCGAGGAAGCGGTCGAGATCGGCAAAGACGAAGCGGCTCGTGAGCACGGCGAGGCTCCGGTGATCGCGCTGGCATAGGGCGGCGAGCAGCTCGCGCAGATCGCCGTCGAGGAAGCTGCCATAGCTCGTGTCGTCGGGCCCCTCCTGGAGCACCTCCAGCCCGTCGAGCACGAGCGGATGCGCCCGCAGCGCGGCCAATGCGGCGGCGACGCGCTTCTTGTCGGCATTCGGCTCGGGTGTGCGGAACGTCTCGCGTGCCCATGCAAGGAACGCTTCGAGAAATTCTTTGGTATCGCGCTCCTGATAGAAACTCCACGCGAACAGGCCGCGGACGAGCCGCAGCACCGTCTCGTCGGCGACCGGGACGCGGAAGAGGGAGACGATGCCGAGGATCCGCACCT
>MUGK01000078.1 GCA_002007425.1 Chromatiales bacterium USCg_Taylor
CCAGGTGCTATCCCGCGAAGCTGCCGCCAGTGGAGTATGGGACTGAGGTGACGGCCCGAAGGGTGCGACATAATGGCGAAATCAAGTGGAAAGGTCATCTGGTCTATGTCTCAGACATTCTGGCCAAGGAACCAATCGGCATGAACCAAATTGACGAGTTCCTGTGGGACGTACGCTATAGCTTTCATCTTCTGGGGGTACTCGATGAGCGAAACCAGAAAATCAACCCTCCCGGCCAATGGCATGGGATAGGGAGAAATTTGTAAACCATGCGCCCCGGTCTATTTTGTAAACCATGCGCGGCTTGCACAAATTTTTTCGCCGCACCACGCGTGGTAGGTGTTAGCGATGCGCGCGACGTCCTCGTCGGTCAGCTCGCGGTGGGTGCGGTCCACCATGCGGCCGAGCTTGCGGGCGTCGATAAAGAGCACCTGGCCGCGGCGGTCGCGGAACTTACCGTTCTTGCGGTCGCGGGCTAGGAACCACAGGCACGCGGGGATCTGCGTCGAGTAGAAAAGCTGACCCGGCAGCGCCACCATGCAGTCCACGAGGTCGGCCTCGATTAGGCTCTTGCGGATTACGCCCTCGCCGGGTTCGACGACATCGAGCCGTTGGCGAGCACGAAGCCAGCCACGCTCGCTGGGGCGAGGTGGTAGACGATGTGCTGCACCCAGGCGAAGTTGGCGTTGCCCGCCGGCGGCACGCCGTACTGCCAGCGCTTGTCCTCGCGTAGGCGCTCGCCGCCCCAGTCGGAGATGTTGAAGGGCGGGTTGGCGAGGATGAAGTCGGCCTTGAGGTCGGGGTGGCGGTCGTTGTGGAAGGTGTCGCCGTGCGCGATCTGGCCGTCGATGCCGCGGATGGCGAGGTTCATTCGCGCGAGCCGCCAGGTGGTGTAGTTCGACTCCTGGCCGTAGATCGAAATGTCGGTCTTGGCCTTGCCGCCGTTGCCGTTCCCCTTAGCGTGCGCGCGGATGAACTCCACCGATTGCACGAACATGCCCGAGGAGCCGCAGCAGGGGTCGTAGACGCGGCCGCGGTAGGGCTCGATCATCTCGAAGCAGCTTGACCACGCCGCGCGGGGTGTAGAACTCGCCGCCCTTCTTACCCTCGGCGCTCGCGAACTGGGAGAGGAAGTACTCGTAGACGCGGCCGAGCACGTCCTTGGCGCGGCTCGCCTCGTCGCCGACCCTGATGTTGCTGATGAGGTCGATGAGGCTCCCGAGCCGCTGCTTGTCGAGCGCGGGGCGGGCATAGTCTTTGGACAAGACGCCCTTGAGCGCGGGGTTGTCGCGCTCGATGCCGGCCATCGCGTCGTCGACGAGCTGGCCGATGGTCGGCTGACGGGCGTGGGCCTTCAGGTGCGCCCAGCGCGCTTCGGGCGGCACCCAAAAGATGTTCTGGGCGCGGTATTCATCGGGGTCTTCGGGATTGGCGCCTTGTGACTTCTCGGCCTCGAGTTTCGCGTGCTGCTCCTCGAAGGCGTCGGAGATGTACTTGAGGAACAGCAGGCCGAGCGCGACGTGCTTGTACTCGGCGGCGTCCATGCTGCCGCGCAGGGCGTCGGCCATCTGCCAGAGCTGGGCTTCGTAGCCGATGGTGGCGGCTGTGCTATTCGCAGAGGTTGAGTTTTTCTTCATCTACGGCACGTGCGTTACCTCTCCTCGATTACTGCGCGATGGGATTCGAGGGCGCCTATCGAGTTGATATGTCTCGTCGCTCGCTCCGCGGCTCCTGGCGCTCTGGGATGCCCGCGACGATTTAATCACAACCACTCAAAGGGTCGCAAACACCTTGCGCGCGGCCTCGATGGTCGCGGCGATCTCGGCCGGACCATGGGCGCTCGACACGAACCCGGCCTCAAAAGCGGAGGGAGCGAGGTACACGCCCGACTCGAGCATCCCATGGAAAAACCGCTTGAACCGTTCCTGGCCCGCGCGCATGACGGCGGCAAAGCTGGTGACGGCTTCCTCGGTGAAGAAGATCCCGAACATCCCGCCCAGGTGATTGGTGGTCAGCGGCACGCCTGCTTCGGCTGCACAGCGGCGGAGTTGACGGACAAGGTCGGCGGTCGTCGCGCCGAGTGCGTCGAAGAAACCGGGTTGCGATACGATCTCCAAGGTCGCGAGTCCCGCGGCCATCGCCACCGGATTTCCCGAGAGCGTCCCGGCTTGGTAGATCGGTCCGTTCGGCGCGAGCTCGTCCATGATCTCGGCGCGTCCGCCGAAAGCCCCGACGGGCAAACCACCGCCGATGACCTTCCCGAGGGTCGTAACATCGGGGCGCACATTGAAATACCCTTGCGCCCCGCTGAGCGCCACACGGAAACCGCTCATGACCTCATCGAAAATGAGCAGGCTTTCGTAGTGATCGCAGAGCGCACGCAGTCCCTGGAGGAAGCCCGGCGCGGGTAATACGCAATTCATGTTGCCCGCGACCGGTTCGACGATCACTGCGGCGATGTCCTCGCCGAGCTCGGCGAAGACCTCATGCACTTGCTCCAAGGCATTGTAGGCCACGGTAAGGGTGTGCTGCGCCAATGCGGCCGGGACGCCCGGAGAGCTCGGTACCCCCAAGGTCAACGCCCCGGAGCCGGCCTTGATCAACAAGGAATCCGCATGCCCGTGGTAGCAACCTTCGAACTTGAGGATCTTGTCGCGGTGGGTAAAACCCCGGGCTAGCCGGATGGCGCTCATCACGGCTTCCGTGCCGGAGCTGACCATACGCACGCGCTCGATGGAGGGTAAATGTTTGCAAAGGGTCTCGGCCATCGCGGTCTCGATCTCGGTGGGCGCGCCGAAGCCGAGGCCACGGTCCACACTTTTCTTGACCGCCGCGATGACGTTTGGATGGGTATGGCCCACGATCATCGGGCCCCACGAACCGACGTAGTCGATATAACGGCGCTCGTCCGCGTCAATGAGGTAGGCGCCCTCCCCGTGCCGGAAAAACAGCGGGGTGCCGCCGACGCCCTTGAATGCCCGAACCGGGGAATTGACCCCGCCCGCGATCACGCGCTGGGCACGGCTGAATAGTTCCTGGGAGTGGGACATTCGAGTCTCCTTGTTTAGGGAAGCTCTGCAAAAGTTACTGCGCAGCCCATCTGCCTTGTCGCGTGCTCGCTCGTCGCTCGCCTATCGACATGATATGTCTCGCGACTCGCTCCGCGGCTTCGCGCATCTGGGCTTGCTCGCGACACTCTTGCAGGGCTTCCTTAGGTATGCTGAGAAAAGAGCCGCGCATAGCGACCGGCCGCGGCGCGTACGTCGGCGGCGCCAAACACCCCTTCGATGACGGCCAGGATATCCGCGCCGGCATCGAGAAGCAGCTCGCCGTTTTCGGGCGTGATACCGCCGACCGCGACAATGGGAATGCTTAGCTGCCGCTTAGCCAGCGTGAGCAATGAGACCTCGGTGGCGGCCGCCCCGGGCTTCGATTTTGATGGAAAGAAGCGTCCGAAGGCCACGTAGTCCGCGCCGTTGGCTTGTGCCGCGCGCGCGGCAGGCACATCGCCGTAGCAGGAAACTCCGATGATAGCGTCACCGCCGAGTACGGCGCGCGCGTCAGCGTAGCTCGCGTCGTGACGCCCGATATGCAGTCCGTCCGCAGCCACGGCGCGGGCCAAGGCGAGATCATCGTTCACGATCAACGGCCGTCCGTGCCGCCGGCAGATCGCGCGCAGCGCTACGGCCTCGGTATAACGCTGCGCATACCCGCCGTTCTTGTTGCGGTGCTGGATCAGGAGGGCGCCGCCGGCGATCGCCGCCGCGACGGCTGCCTCGATTCCGTCTGCAGCTAGGTAGGCGTCGGGGGTAATGACATACAGACCGCGAGAGGGGAGTTTTGGGTGGGGCATTGGCTTCTATTCTATCGCCGCCGTGGACCTGCGAAAATGTCGCGCTGACGAATGCAACGGGGTAGTGAATGAAACGCTACATGTGTGTGATTTGCGGGTTTGTCTATGAAGAAGCCAAAGGCTGGCCCGGCGACGGAATCGCGCCTGGGACGCGCTGGGAGGACGTGCCTCCGAACTGGCAGTGCCCCGACTGTGGCGCGCGCAAGGAAGACTTCGAGATGATCGAGGTGTAGCGTATTCGTTTACCTTGCTCCAGACCTCCTCGTCGCTGCTAGACCGGTTTAACCACGGCGAGGATAACCACGCCCGCAAGGATGAGTAGGGGAAGCTCGTTGATCCACCGGTAATAAACGTGGGTGTGTCGGTTGCGGTCGTGGCGAAAATCATGAAGGAGCTTGCCCAAATAGATATGATAAGCGATCAGGATCGCGACCAATCCGAGTTTCGCGTGCAGCCATCCTGCGTTTGCGTAGTATTCCCAGCCGTTCGCGATTACCGTGGCGGCGCCGAACAGCACGGTCAGTAACCCACTTGACGTCATGATGCCGAAATAGAGCTTGCGCTCCATGAGCTTGAACCGGTCGAGGCTGATGGAGTCGCTGCTCCGCGCGTGATAAACGAACAAGCGGGGCAAATAAAACAGCCCGGCAAACCAAGCCACCATAAAGATAATGTGGAACGCCTTTAGCCACAGCATAACGGCGTACATGCTACCTACGGGTCCGATCCCAACGCGGGGTGCGTTTCAGGGGTGCTTGTCCGCGGGCGATTCGGGTTGATACCGCTTGCCCAAGCGACGTCTATCGTCAGGGCAATCGTACGGGTGATATCCACGTAGTGTCCTCGCGGTGCTTAGTTTATAAATATTTGATAAGGTTCTAGAACACTGGCGTTTCTCAGATATCCTTGCGTGCGCCGGGTACGGATTGGGTGTGGCGGCAAGCGATTGTTCATCGAGTGTGAAAAAGCTCGAAAGCGATCTTGAGGAGTTGTAACAGAGTTTCGCACCTAGGTCACGTATTTACCGGAGGTGTGCCCCGGCGAGCGCTAAACGCCAATAGAGTCCGTCGCGAGAAGGGTCTAAACCACCGCAGTGCAGCAATAAAATCATTCAGTAAATGCTCTCGGAGGTGTTGACACAGGCCGCGACGCAAATTAAGCTGCGTCTGTCGTGGCCAACCAAGCTCTCTGAGCCACGACTTGAAACATAAAAACTATAAAATGACTTAAGCGGCTTCGGCCGCTTTTTCTTTTTCCGGGGCCTTGACGCTCACCCGCAGCTTAGGAGTAGATTCGAATTAATGATCAAGGTTGCCGTCGTCGGCGGAACCGGGTACACCGGCGTCGAGATGTTGCGCTTGCTCGCACAACACCCGGCGGTAAGTCTCGAGGTCATCACCTCACGTGCCGAGGCGGGCATGCCTGTCGCACGCATGTTCCCGAGTTTAAGAGGGCATGTCGACTTGGCGTTTTCACCGCCCGACATCGAACGCTTGCAAGGGTGCGAGTTGGTTTTTTTTGCAACCCCGAATGGGACCTCGATGACCATGGTGCGGCCACTGATCGATGCCCGGGTCCGGGTCATAGACCTGGCGGCGGATTTCCGGCTTAGGAGCGCCGAGGTATTCGAGCGCTGGTATGGTCTGCGCCACGGGTGTCCGGATCTTTTAGAGCAGGCGGTTTACGGCCTGCCGGAATTAAATCGTGAAGCGATCAAGGACGCCCAGCTTGTTGCCAATCCGGGCTGTTACCCTACGGCGGTCATACTCGGCCTCGCGCCTCTTATCGAGGCGCGCCTGGTGCGAGCGGATCGATTGATCGCCGACGCCAAGTCAGGTGTCAGTGGTGCGGGCCGGCAGGAGAGCGTCGCCCACCTGTTCGCCGAAGCAGGTGATACACTGAAAGCGTATGGCGTCGCGGGTCATCGGCACCTTCCTGAAATCCTTCAGGTGCTGGCCCGCATCAACGGTAGCGAGGTCGATCTCGTGTTTGTACCGCATCTAGTCCCGATGATCCGCGGTATCCATGTTACCCTGTATGCCGAGCTGCTTCGTCGCGAGGTCGATATTCAACACGTGTACGAAGAAAGATATCGGCGGGAACCGTTCATTGACGTGCTGCCGCCGGGCAGCCACCCGGAGACGCGTTCGGTGAGAGGGTGCAATACTTGCCGCATTGCCACGCACCGGCCGGGCCAAGGTGATAGAATAGTGGTATTATGTGTGATCGATAACTTGGTCAAAGGAGCGGCCGGCCAAGCGATTCAAAACATGAATCTGATGTTCGGGTTGGAAGAAACGTGCGGTCTGGCGAGCATAGGCTTGTCGCCTTGAGGTGTGGGTTCGCGCGCCCGTTGTCTCAGCGTTGAGCCGAGTACGCGCGTCTGAAGTGTGGGTCCACGGGAGCGGAGATCGAAGCGCCGGTTCATGTGGAGGGGGTGATTGGAAATGTTCGGAAGACGGAAAAAGCGAAAAATTTCCAAAGTGGATTCGCTCGTCGGGCAGAACACCCAGATTTTGGGCAACGTCAACTTCGATGGTGGCTTGCATGTTGACGGCGCGATCAAGGGCAACGTTTATGCGACCGACCAGCAAAGCTCGGTATTGACGTTGAGCGACCGCGGTACGATTGAAGGCGAGGTGCGGGTTCCTTATGTGGTTCTGAACGGCGTGGTATTGGGAGACGTTTATGCTAACCAGCATATTGAACTGGCGCCGAGCGCCCGCGTCGAAGGTAATGTTTATTATGGATTGATCGAGATGGCGGTCGGGGCGGAAGTCAATGGTAAGTTGGTGCGCACCGCCGAGACCGAGAAGTTGGCACTGGCGTTAAGCCATCACAGCGTGGTTGAATCTGAAGCACTGCCCTCGACCGGCGTCAGACCCGCGGCAACGAGTTTGGATGGGTAGTGTTAGCTTGCCGGCGGTTAATGACACACCTTATAAAGAGTAATTTGGATGGAACAGCATGAACGCGATCGCTACAGAAAATCCTTTAATGTTCACTGATGCTGCCGCAAGCAAAGTGCGCGAGCTGATGTCTGAAGAAGGCAACGTGGCGCTTATGCTGCGCGTATTTATCTCGGGGGGCGGATGTTCCGGCTTCCAGTACGGGTTTACCTTTGAAGAAGCGCTCGGCGATGGGGATACGATCGTCGAAAATCAGGGCGTCAAGCTTTTGGTTGACCCAATGAGTTTCCAATACCTTACCGGCGCCGAAATCGATTACAGCGAAGGACTGGATGGCGCCCGATTCGTGATCCGCAACCCCAATGCCGCCACCACCTGCGGATGCGGGTCCTCGTTCTCGGCTTAGCAACCTGCCGGTAACCCGCCCGCGGTTGAGGGAATCGGCATTGACGCCGGGATTAAGCCGCATAGATGGCCCGGGCCATGCCTCGGCTTAGGGGCGGATGTGCGCAGTAGTTTGGGCCGCCAAGGTGACGCGAGCCCCTTCCGCCGTACTCGCTAAACCCTGGGCAGGTCCGGTATGGGAAACCGCTAATGCGTCGAGTTTGCTTAATAAGCTCCGTGTCTCTGCCTTGAACTGTGCCAGGTGCTGCCCTTCTAGAGGTAGGGCATTCGGTAGTTTAACCGTCAGCGGGTTCTTATGGACGCCGTTGACTCGAAACTCGTAGTGTAAGTGTGGGCCCGTGGCGGATCCTGTACGGCCTACATAGCCGACGATCTGTCCCTGACGAACGTACTGCCCCGGCCGCAAGCGGCTCGCAAAGCGCGATAAGTGTGCGTACAGCGTGCTGTAGGTTACGCTGTGATCCAGGATGATGGTATTGCCGTAACCGTTTTGCCTGCCGACGAATTTCACCTTACCGTTACCGCTTGCCTTGATAGGCGTTCCCTGCGGAGCGGCATAATCGACGCCGCGATGCGCTCGAATCGTATGTAAAATCGGATGTCTACGGTGCGGGTTGAAGTGGGAGCTTATGCGCGTGAACTGCACTGGGGTTCTAATAAAGGCCTTATGCAACGCGTTCCCCGTATCCGTGTAATAATCCGCACGACCCCGCGAATCCACGAACCGGACCGCGCGATGGGTGTGTCCTTGATTCACGAACTCGGCCGCGACAATCTCGCCGTCTCTAATCTTTTTTCCGTCTTTATACAACTCTTCGTAGACTACGGCGAACCGGTCACCCTCATGGATATCCAGTGCAAAATCGATATCCCAGCGAAACATTTTTACGAGCCTAATGATGACGTCATCGGACAGCGCGGCTGCCTGCCCCGCGGTGAACAAGGAAGCTCCAATGGAAGCCGTGGTCATAGAGACTCTTATCTCTGGCTTGGATTTCGAGGTTTGCGCGGAGAAATCACCGTCTGTGTCTTTAATCACGCGCAGCAGGTGCGTGAGGTCGCGCTGGTAGATGAGCTCGGCGAGACCACCTCGTTTAACCAGAAACTTCAGGGATTCGCCCGGATAGAGATTCGTGAGAGGCGCGGTGATTTGGCCCAGAGCTACGATTCGATCGAGATCTAGCGTGCTCAACCCCAAATGCTGAAAGATCAGCGACAGGTTATCACCCTTCCGTACGGTGATCTTTTGCCACTCGGGTTTCAGTTCACGATTGATCTTACCAACGCGAGCTTGAGCGCGCTGCTTTCGCGGTTTAGTGGGCTTCGGAACTGTGCTTTTATGCGTGTGCTTGAGGGCGTCGCCGAGGTTTGCATCCGGCGCGAGCCACGCGGGGAGCCGGATTTCGGTATCGGATACTTGCTGCGAGGCCATGCCGCCGAGGAGGATCGTCAAGATAGATAACACCGGCAACGAGAGCCAACGCACCCGCGGCATTCCGCGACGCGATGCGCCTCCGGATTCTAACGGATGAATCGCGCTCGCCGCGGTGAGTGCTATGGAATTGCTATTCCACTGCGGCCGGGGCTTATAATCGCATCTTACCTGCCTGTAGGGCACGAAGGTCTTCTTATAGTGAGTTGTCTAGAAGATAACCGCTTAAGCCGGATAGGTCAACGCTATCGGCTGATCGTCGCCAGGCCTAAATGAAATAACTGTATTGTTCGGCAGGTGAAACGATGGACAATGACTTCGATACGATAAAACATGGTACGGTCGAAATCTTGCTCGAAGTACAACTTCGAACCAAGTTGAGCGCGGGGCGACCGCTGCGCGTCAAGGCGGGGTTCGATCCGACGGCGCCCGATCTTCATTTAGGCCACACCGTGCTGCTTAACAAGCTGCGGCAGTTCCAAACGTTGGGACATCGCGCCTTATTCTTGATCGGTGATTTCACAGGGATGATTGGCGATCCGAGCGGCCGGTCGACAATCCGCAAGGCACTTACGCGTGAGGCGGTGGTTGAAAACGCGGCTACTTACACGGACCAGATCTTCAAGGTTTTGGACGCGGAGCATACGGAGATCGTTTTTAACTCGACGTGGATGGATAAAATGCCTGCCGCGGATATGGTTCGGCTCGCGTCTCGCGCCACGGTAGCTCGGATGCTCGAGCGTGAGGACTTTACTAGACGTTACAAAAACGGTCAAGCCATTGCGATCCATGAATTCTTATATCCGTTAATACAAGGTTACGATTCGGTAGCTTTGCAAGCCGATGTGGAGCTCGGTGGCACTGATCAAAAGTTCAACCTTCTGATCGGCCGGCAATTACAAGCGGAGTATGGACAAGAACCTCAGACCGTCGTCATGATGCCGCTGTTGGAAGGTACGGATGGCGCGCAGAAAATGTCTAAATCGCTTAATAACTACATCGGTATTAACGAGCCTCCGCAGGAGATGTTTGGAAAACTGATGTCGATTTCCGATGAGCTGATGTGGCGCTACGTGAGTCTCCTAAGCTTGCGCGGAAAAGCGGAACTGGAGACATGGAAACGTGCGGTCGCGGAAGGGGCTAATCCACGCGATTATAAAGTATTGTTTGCACAAGAGATGGTAACGCGTTTTCATAGCGCAAGAGCAGCGGATCTCGCCTACAAGGACTTTGTCCAGAGATTCCGCGAGCATGCGCTACCAGACGGTATGCCTGAGTTGACGATTCCTGAACCCACAGGAGCGATCACTGTTGCAAGCCTGTTAAAGCGAGCGGGCTTAACCGCCAGCACTTCGGAGGCGATCAGAATGGTCGCACAAGGCGCCGTGCGTATCGACGGCGAGAAAACTCAAGATGCGATGCGTAAGGTGTTCTCCGGCAGCACGCATGTTTTTCAGGTGGGAAAGCGACGCTTTGCAAAGGTCTCCGTCGTTTAGCCATGATTCTCCGGCCGCGCGTCGATACTGTCCAATTTCGAAGAAATGGCCCGATGCGGCAGCACAAATGGTTCCTGCCTTAAGTGACACAAATTACCAAGGGATTTGGCGGTTACAGCGCCATTCGGCGGCTACGCAGCCACACGTAAAAAAATGAATGCGGGTTTGTGTTGACCGGCCGCGCGTTAGGTGTATAATCCGCACCCTCTAGCGGGGGCGCTCCCCTGCATTGATCTTTAAAAAACCGAACAATCAAGCAATTTGTGTGGGTGCCTGCGTTCAGGATTTCTTCACCATAAGTTGTGCGGCGGAAGCGGGGGTCACTACGATACCCGGTAACCGCCGAGCGAGAGAATCTTAGCTGTGCAAGCAGCTAGGTAAGCTTAAACTGAAGAGTTTGATCCTGGCTCAGATTGAACGCTGGCGGCATGCTTAACACATGCAAGTCGAACGGTAACGGGCCCTTCGGGGTGCTGACGAGTGGCGGACGGGTGAGTAATGCTTAGGAATCTGCCTAGTAGTGGGGGATAACCCGGGGAAACTCGGGCTAATACCGCATACGCCCTACGGGGGAAAGCGGGGACTTTCGGGCCTCGCGCTATTAGATGAGCCTAAGTCCGATTAGCTAGTTGGTAGGGTAATGGCCTACCAAGGCGACGATCGGTAGCTGGTCTGAGAGGACGACCAGCCACACTGGGACTGAGACACGGCCCAGACTCCTACGGGAGGCAGCAGTGGGGAATATTGGACAATGGGCGCAAGCCTGATCCAGCGATGCCGCGTGTGTGAAGAAGGCCTGCGGGTTGTAAAGCACTTTCAGTAGGGAAGAAAAGCCGAGTGCTAATATCACTCGG
>MUGK01000079.1 GCA_002007425.1 Chromatiales bacterium USCg_Taylor
AGGGGTCGATCGGGCAACGGCTGTTTCTCGGGCAGGGGCCGCGGGCGCTCGGGTTCGGGCGGACGTTCTTTCTCCAAGCGCACGAAGTCCACGAAGTTGAAATCCAGGATCTCCGGGACCTCGCGTTGTCCGCCCTCGACCAGCCGGTAGACGCCCCAGAGCAGCAGGACGTTGACGGCGACCGCGAGCAGCAACCGTCCGGCCCACTGGGCCAGGCGCGGTCCGAGCTCGCCCAGGGGCAATGCGGCGAATGCCGCGCGCAGCGGGGGAGTGGCACGGCCGACACGGCGCCCACCCTCCTCAGCCGCCACGCGCGTCGCTGGCGGCGATGGCGACGTTGGGGGCCCCGGCCAGCCGCGCCTGATCGATGGCCTCGACCATGAGCCGCGCGGGGGTTTCGGCATCGGCGATCACGATCACGGTGCTGTCGGGGTTCTCGACCAGGAGCCGCTCGACATTGGGCCGCACGGCGCGGATGTCCACCTTGCGGCGATCCACCCACACATCCCCGGTCTTGGTCACCGTGACCATGATGTTGGCCTTATCCTGGGGGCTGGCCGTCTGCGCGGACGGCCGGTTGACGTCGATGCCGGTCTCCTTGACGAAGGAGGCGGTGGCCACGAAGAACAGCACCAAGAACATCATCACGTCGATGAGCGGGATGACGTTGATGTGTACCGGTTGGTATTCGGCTTCGCTGAAACGTCGGCGCATGGATGATTCTCCTTTTGGGTTCAATCGGCGCGCAATAGGGTCTCGGCCTCGGCCGGGATGCGGCGGGCGCGGGCCTCCAGGTGGACGCTGAAATAGAGCCCGGACAGGGCCGTGATGAGCCCCGTGAGCGTCGCGACCAGGGCCTCGGAGATCCCGGCGGCGATGCCGCGCCGGTTAGCGCCGCCGAAGGCCGTGATGACCTCGAAGGTATGGATCATCCCCGACACCGTCCCGAGCAGCCCCATGAGCGGCAGCACCGTGATCAAGGTGCGGATCGCCGGCAGGGCGCGACGGCCGGCCGCGTAGAGCGCCGCCACCTGGTGCTCGCGCAGCCGCCGCGCCGGGCGCGAGCGGCGCTCGGCGCGCGCCTCCCAGACTGCGCGGGCATCTGCGAGCACCTGCGGCTGGACGCGCCAGAAGAACCACAGACGCTCCAGGATCAGCGCCCACATGAGAACCGAGAGCGCGAGGATATAGGGCATGATGATACCGCCTTGCTCCAGGAGCACCTGCGCCCGGTCCCAGACATCAGCCAGCGGCGGCATGGGCCTCGCGGCGCGCCACGATGGCCGCCACCTCCTCGTCGAGCGAGTGCATGAGCCGGTTGCTGGTGCCGTAGAGCCAACTAGGATCGGGATGGCTACCAGGAGCCCGAGCTCGGTGGCCACGAGCGCGAGCGAGATCCCGCCCGCGACCAGCTTGGGATCGCCGGCGCCGAAGAGCGTCATGGCCTGGAAGGTCTCGATCATGCCCGCCACCGTGCCGAGGAGCCCGAGCAGCGGGGCCGCCGTGGCGCACACCGCGAGCGCCGGCAGGAGCCGCCTGAGGCGCGGGGCCTCCTGCAGGACGCCCTGATCGAGCTTGAGCCCCAGGATCTCGGCATCGTCGCCGGGGTTGTCGCGCTCGATTATCCGCAAGCGCCCCAGCGGGTTGTCGGTCCGGGGAAGGTGCGCGGCCTTTTGCTGCCGCATGCGGCGCCGCACCCGGCCGAGTACCACGAACCGCTCTATGACGACCCCGAGAGCGGCCGCACCGAGCGCCAGGATCACATAGCCGATGGCGCCCGCCTGCTGGATGCGCTCGACGAAACCCGGGCGCTGCATGAGGAGGGCGAGGAGCGCCCCGCGGGTCGGGTCCACCGCCATCATGTGCACGCCCTCGGTGCTTTTCTCCAGCGCCTCGGCCAGCTTGACATAACGGTCCGAGGGCTGGCCGGTGGGCATCACGATCTGGTCGGTGTCCGCGAGGTAGCGCAGGTACTGCCCGCCCGAGATGAGATTGAAGGCCCCGATCCGCGTGACCTTGGCTTCCTGCTCGGTGCCGTCGGTGGCCGCGATCTTGGCGTCGAAACGCACCACTTTGCTGGATTCCACCATCTCCGAAAGGGCCACGTGCCACAGCCACTCCAGGGCTTGGATGGAAGGCAGTTCCTTGCTGTCGGCGAGCGTTTGCAGCCCTTCGCCGCGCTTGGGCTCCTGGGCGGAGTAGAGCGAGCCGGCCACCACGCCCTTCAGATCGCCTGCGATCTGGCGGGACACCCCGTGCAGCTCTCCGAGGTCTCCGGTGGCCTGGCTCAGCGCCTCCGATTGCACCGCGATGGTGGCTTGGTTTTGCTCATACTCGACGCGCAGGGCATCGCTGCGCGCCTGTTCCCTCACGAGCGCCGCCTGGGCCGCCGCGAGGATGTCCTGCTGTTGCTCGCGCGCCTCCAGGAAGCGGCGCTCGCGGGCCACATTCTCCTGTTTCTGGACCTCGCGCTGCTTCAGGACGTCTTGCAGGAGATCGTCCAGGCTCGCGGGCGCGCCGGCCGCCTGGAGCGTCCATACGAGTGGGACGAGGCCGATCCAGAGACGGGTCATCCTGTACCTCATAAAAGCCGGGCTCCTGCCCGTTCGGTTCATGGCGCCACCTCCAGGGCCTTGGCCCCTGGCGGCGCGGGCTCGACCGCCGCTGGGGACTGGACCGGCGAGGGCGCCGGCTTGACGTCGGCGGGGTTCGGCGCCACGGCGACCGCGACCGGCAGGCGCACGAGGTCCGGCGGGGACTGTTTGCGGGCCACCCGCAGCGCCTGTTTCACCGGCTCGCCGTATTCGCGCGGCAGGGTCTTCCATTCTCGCGTGCCCCGGTCCCAGTAACCGGTCTCGCCGCCATCCAAAGTGGCGTAGACCAAGGCCACCCGCCCGGCGCGCAGGAAGTCCACGGTGCGGGGCTTGCCGTCCCGCTCGAGCTTCCCGCTGTAGGCCTCGATGGTGCGGCCGTAGTCGGTCTCCACCTGATAGGCCTCCATGATGCGGCGGAAGCGCTCGGGCAGCCCCACCTCGGGGTTGTCCATCATGGCCTTGAGACTCGTGAGCCGCACCTTCCGCTCCTCGACCAGGAAGGGCGCATCGCGCGCCACGAACTCGTCCAGCGCCGCGAGCATGCCCAAGAGCGAGGGTGCGATCTCACGCTGGGTCTCGCGCACCGTCGCGAGCTGCCGCTCGAAGTCGGCCAGTTGCTTGCGCTGGGTCTCCACCTGCCGTTCCAGTTGATCATCGAAGACCTTGAGCTCGTCGGTCTGGGTGCTTACGTGTTGGAAATCCAGGAGCATCGCGTGGGTCTGATCGGCCACCGCATCAATGCGTTCCTGGGAGTCCGCCGCCTCCTTCTGGGCGGTGACGCGGGTGTCGATGGCGGCATCCAGGGGACCCGCCGTGGAGACCGGCGCGCTGAAGGCAGCCAGCATCGGGGCTATAACAAGTACTGTTCTGCGCATGGTCGAATCGTTCCGTCTGTGGTCTCGCGGCGGGCGGACTGCCGACCGATCGGCTTGAAACGATAACAGAACCCACGTTCCGTGCCTATGCGACAAACTGCCGCAAGGCGCTATGCAGACGGCGCTCGGGCTGCGCGTGCTCCATACGCCGTGCAATGTGGCGCGGAGACGCGCGTTACGATTCCTTCCCGTCATCAGACCAGTTGCTGGGAAATACTGCGGTCGGTGTCCTCGCGAGACGCCCGTACCTTGACCCGCTGGCTGGACTAAGCTAATGTCCCTAGTCAACCCATCGCGAAGGAACCCTATGAGCACCGTCAACATCCACGAAGCCAAAACCCACCTGTCCCGCCTGTTGGAGGCCGTCGTCGCAGGCGAGGAGATCATCATCGCCAAGGCCGGGAAGCCCATCGCTAAGCTGGTCCCGATCGAGAAACCGAAACGCAAACCCGGCGCCCTGAAGGGAACCTTTATCCTTGATGACGCTTTCTTTGAACCCCTCCCCGATGATGTCTTGGATGTTATGGAAACCGGCTATGAACACGATCCGCTAAGGGCCGGATGAACCTCCTTCTCGATACCCACGCGCTCATCTGGTGGGTGGAAGATAGCCCCAGGCTGCCTGTCTTGGCGGTCGAAGCCATCGAGAACGCGGACGGTCGTGTAGCGTTCAGTGCGGCGAGCATCTGGGAGATCGCCACCAAACTTCGCATTGGCAAGCTCAAGATGAGGCGCGGTTTGGGCGACGCCGTGTCCGATCTCAGCGGGCGTGCTCGGCTCGAGCCCCTGGCGATTTCAGTCGAGCACGGGCGCTTGGCCGGTGAGCTCGAGGGACCGCACACAGACCCCTTCGATCGCATGCTGATCGCGCAAGCGCAGCTTGAAGGCTTCGCGGTCGTCACCTCTGAGCCCATATTCCGGCACTACCGTGTCCCAGTGGTTTGGTAATCACCGCATCGCCGCTCGCCTCGGTGCTTGGCGTGACCAACCTGGACTTCCTGTACCCGCGACCGTCGGGGTCGCCGTCTCTCGCGGTACCGCTGTCGGTAACCCGCCGGGAACCGAACTCTACCCGCGCTTGAAGCGCGCCGCTTCGTCGGACCCGCCCGTGGCGTTGCCGGCGCTGTAAGAATGCGCGCCCACGCCGGCGAGCTTGCCGGCATCGACGACCAAGTACTCGTTGCGGATGGGTCGGCCTTCGAACCAGCACTCCAGGATCTCACGCGTGCCGGCCGCGTAGCGCGCTTGCGCCGAGAGGCTGGTGCCCGAGATGTGCGGGGTCATGCCGTGGTGGGGCATGGTGCGCCACGGGTGGTCCTGGGGCGGCGGCTGCGGAAACCACACGTCCCCGGCGTAACCGGCGAGCCGGCCGCTCTCGAGCGCACGGGCGATCGCGTCGCGATCGCAGATCTTGCCGCGGGCGGTGTTGACGATGTAGGCGCCGCGTTTCATCTTGCCGAGCAGCGCTTCGTTGAAAAGATGCTCGGTCTCGGGGTGCAGCGGGCAGTTGATGGTGACCACATCGCAGACGCGCACCAGCGATTCGACGTTCGCATGGAAGGTGAGACCCAGTTCCCGCTCGATGTCCGGGGAGAGACGATGCCGGTCGGTGTAGTGGAGCTTGACATCGAAGGGTTTGAGCCGGCGCAGCACTCCAAGGCCGATGCGCCCGGCGGCCACGGTCCCGACCGCCATGCCTTCCAGATCGTAGGAACGCGCGACGCAGTCGGCGATGTTCCAGCCCCGGTCGATCACCCACTGATATGACGGGATGTAGTTGCGCACGAGCGAGAGGATCATCATCACCACGTGCTCGGCGACGCTGATGCTGTTGCAATAGGTGACCTCGGCCACCGTGATCCCGCGTTCCATCGCCGCCTGCAGATCGGTATGGTCAGAACCGATGCCGGCGGTGACGATGAGCTTGAGCTTCGGTGACTTGGCGATGCGAGCCGCGGTCATGTAGGCCGGCCAGAAAGGCTGCGAGATGACGATGTCCGCATCGGGCAACTCCCGCTCCAGGACCGAGTCGGGGCCGTCCTTGTCCGAGGTGACGACGAGTTTGTGACCGTTTCCTTCCAGGAACTTGCGCAGGCCCAGCGCACCCGAGACGCTGCCCAGCAATTGACCAGGCTGGAAATCGATACCCTTGGGAGAGGGCAGGCTTTGGCCGTCGGGGTAGCGTTCGAGCTTGGGGACATCATCGCGGGCGTAGGACTTGGGGTAACCGGTGACGGGATCGTCGTAAAGCACGCAAACAACCTTGGCCATGGTAGGACCTCCTGGGGTTCTTTGGGATCGTTGCAGACTGCAGGACCTAGGCCCGTCGTCCGTCCCGGCGCGGCCGGATGCGCCAGATCCTGGGCGCAAGAGGCCGGTCAGTCCAATCGTTTGTTTGGATGGGTCAATTTGCGGGGCTTATCAGCGTGTCGAAGCGGCTCTGGAGATCGAGGCCCGCGAACACCTCCCAGGCCGCGGCGATGAGCGGGGGCGGAGGCTCGCGGCCGAGCGCGATAAGCCCAATAGGCCGCGACAGCTCCGGGGACAGGGGGATGGCGGTGACCTCCTCGCGCATGTCGAGAAGGAACAGGATGCTATGGGGCACAATGGTGTGCAGCCCGGCGCAGCGGACCTGGGAATAGAGCGCAAAGGCGGAGTCGGTCTCGACCGCAACATTCGGTGCGGTCCCCGCCTGCCGGAAGGCCGCGTCGATGATGCGGCGGTTCTGCATATTGGGGGTGAGCAGGCAAAGGGGCAGCTCGGCGGCCTCGGACCAAGTCATCGCCGCCCGTCCGCGAAGCGCCCCACGGTTCGGTGCCAGCAACAGGTAGCGCTCCCGGTACAAGGCGAGGACACGGAAGCCACCCAGCCGTTGGTCTTCGAGGTAGGTGAGCCCGAGGTCCAACTCGAAAACGTCGAGCCTGCGGATGATCTCTTCGGCGGACAGCGAGAAGACCGCCTGGTGGATACCGGGATAAGCCGCCCGGCTCTGTGAGGTGAGCAAGGGGACGACCGGCATCGTGGTGGGGATGGCGCCGATGCGCAAGGTTCCGGTGATCTCGCCGCGCGAGCGCGCGGCTTCCTGCCGGAGCCCGTCCCAGTCGGCCAGGACGCGCTGTGCCCAGCCGAGGAGCCGCTCGCCTTCGGGGGTAAGGCCCTGGAAGCGCTGATCACGGCGAACGATGGCGACGCCTAGCTCTTCCTCGAGGTGCTGAATGGCCGCCGACAAGGCCGGCTGAGAGACGTGGCATAGCTCGGCCGCGCGCGCGAAGTGACGCGTCCTGGCCAGCGCCACAAGATATTGCAGTTGGCGGACGAACATGGCTCTGTGCGATGCCCTTGAGTCCCCGTGGCTTCCTGAAGTCTACACCCTGGCAGTCGTCGCCGGCATGGTCAGCCGCGTGCCGAGTGATATTTTGGAACGAAAAGGGGCCGAAAGAAAGGGGAGCTGGGCATCGGCCTTTCCGCCGAAACCAAGAATCCGGCGAACAGTAGATGTTTTTCTGTCCGGCGTGGGTCACTTGTCGGATGGCGCAGACCCCGGGGAGGCCGCACTCTGGCCGGGACCGAGGTAGCAGCGGACGCGCGCATCATGAGGTGGGCGTTCCGTACCACTCGGACTACTGACGTACCAATAACTGGAGATGTAAGATGATATCGACACGAAATTACCGGAGAGGGGAGGGTGCGGTGCTCCTGGCTGCGGCCTGCGCCCTCATTGGACTGTTCCCCGGAGAGGCGCTGGCGGCGGGCGAGGGCCCGAACATCTGCGGGAAGACGGCCGGGCAGCTCTTGAAAGCATGCCGGCTCGAGGCCCGCGACGACTACCGCGTCGGAACCGCGATTTGTTTGAACTTGAGTGACAGTCAGGCCGCGGAGACCTGCAAGATCGCCACGCAGGAGGTTCGTTCGGAGGCCCTGGCAGAGTGCAGGGATTTTCGAGAAGCCCGCGACGAGGTGTGTGAAGGTGTTGGTCAGGGTCCGTACGACCCGGTCATCGATCCTGCTAACTTCGTCTCTAAAATCACCAATCGGTATGCGCCATTCCGGCCGGGAGCGTGGTGGGAATATGAGAAACAAACCGAAGAGGGGCTGGAGCGGATCCGCGTCGAAGTGCTCAAGAAGCGGCGGGAGATCCTGGGCGTTGGCGTGACCACCATTCGAGACCGCGGCTGGGTCGATGGCGTGCTGATCGAGGACACCATCGACTGGCTGGCTCAGGACAAGGCCGGGAACGTCTGGTACTTCGGTGAGATCTCTACGAACTTCGAGGATGGCCTGCTCGCGAGCCTCGATGGCTCTTGGGAGGCAGGCAAGGACGGCGCTAAGCCGGGTTTCTGGGTCAAGAGAGTACCCCAGGTGGGTGAGTTCTACCGGCAAGAGTATGCGCTCGACAATGAGGCTGAGGACATCGTCGAGGTGCTGGACCTGGATGCCCAGGAAATCGTCCCCTTCGCGAACGGGCGTCGGGTTCTCAAGACCCGCGACTTCACCCCGCTCTCACCCGAAGCCGAGGAGAACAAATTCTACGTTCCCGGCATCGGGTTCGTGTCTGAGGTGGATCTGGAGACTGGCGAGACGCTCGAGTTGGTCGATTGCTCACTGTGCTGACTGTGAGTCACTGAAGTGCCCGACCGGGTGGCTGCGAGCCGCCCGGACCGGCGCCGTTAGCATCGCGGACCCGCGCGAGTTTAGAATCAAGATCGGCAACCGCCTGAGCCGGGGCGGAAGAGGTGCAGCAATGCAGATATTACGAAGAGCGTGGAGCCCGATCTGGGCCGTGGCCGGCATCATCGCGGGCATCGCGGGCCTGATGACTATCGAGATCATAGAAGAGCCCGACATGACGCTCGGCCAGATCCTCATGGAGCTTGCCGAGCCCGTCCTCATCGTGCTGGCCGTGGCGGGAGTGGTACACTTGCTCGGACGCATGCAACGTCAGCACCTGGAACAGCTCTCGCTGATGCGGGATCTCGAGGTGGCGCGCTCCGAGGGGGCGCAGTGGCGAGCCGACATGCGCGAGCTGCTGAAGGGCCTCGGGTCGGCCATCGACGGACAGTTCGATCGCTGGCAGTTGACGGCCGCCGAACGGGAGATAGCGCTCCTGATGCTCAAGGGCTTCAGTCACAAAGAGATTGCGCTCGCGCGTGATACCAGCGAGCGAACGATTCGCCAGCAGGCGCAATCGATCTATGGAAAGGCGAACCTCAGTGGGCGGGCAGCGCTGTCGGCATTCTTTCTCGAGGACCTCCTGCTACCGCGCGAACAGAGCGGGTGACGCGCTGCTAGTCGGAGGAGCGTGATGGCGTCAGATCGTCAGCACATGCTGCCGTCGTTGCAGCGACGCGCCGATGCCGGAGCGGACGGATCGAGATGCTACGATTGTGGAGGACGCCCCGCGGCCGCGAGTCGAACGCGGGCGCTGGACGATTTTTACCAACGTCCGGGCGACTTCCGCCGCTTGGACCGCCCGCGAATATCTGCTTCTGGCCGGGAGCGCCAAGCCAGTGCCTTTTCTACTGCGAAAGAATCAGTATGGGGTCAATCGCTACTGACCTCGAATAGATCCGAGGTAGAAGTGTCGCGTTGCTGTTTGTTTGTGACTTCTGCAACTTCCAAAACACCAGCCGCTCTCAGCTCTGCTTCGGTGATTAGACCGTCTCCGCAGATCTTTTCCAAGAGCTTAGCTTGGGCTGGCTCCAACTCTACGAGTAGCCCCAGGACATTGAGGACATTAAGCAATTCTGTGGTGTATTCCGCCAGCCAGCGATCCGGCTGGATGTTGCCCAGCGGTGAGGGCGGGCGGCGGTCGCCGATGATGGGCGGTCGCGGTCAGCCTTACGGTAGCTGAACCACTGAACCAGTATCTGTTTGCCCGAGACCTCGTAGTTCCAGATGGCGGGTTCGACGTTGTCGACGTAGCCCGTTCCGATCAGCAGGCGCTTTTTGCTCGCGTCGTAGCCGATTGAATCCGGCATGCACTCTGAGTCCTGCGGAATCGTACCCGCTGCGGGAATCGTCGGTCGCAACTCGGGCAATAGGCGCGGCGGTCCGGGCGGACGGTCCTGCGAGGCGTCGGCCATGCGCTCGCCGAAGGTGTGCAGCCAGACAACGCGGTAGCCAAGTTCCGCGGCCTGCTTGAACAGGGTCGCGTCGGCCGTGAGCGGAATGCGCAGGCCGGGCGTGGACAGATCGGGCTGGAAGCGCGCGGTGTAGGCCGGATGTGCCGCGATGGCGGCGATGTAGGCGATCAGGTCTTCGGTACTGACGTCGAAGCTGTACTTGCCGGAGATGAAGGGGAGCAGCTTCGGCGGCATATTGGGTTGCGTTGCTTCGCGATTGTTCCAAAGCGGAAAAACACGGCCGTCAAACGACCCTTTGTAGTGATCGAGATCGAGAATTGACGAGGTCATCGTCAAGGCTGGACCGGACGAAGGGGAGGTTCTTTCTAGCACGGTAACAAATACCTGCTTTACAGAGTGCCCATGCCAAAGAGCGGGATTGGGCCTGTTGATTAGCCGAATGTCGGGAATAATCCATTCCCGATCGAAGGATCGAAATCCGTAGCGCACGGGAGGAAGGCACGTACCCTTGTCAGCTGCGACGGAGATCAGTCGCAATTCCTGACCGGCCAGTGCCTTCGTAGCCGAGCGGTTGCTATGTTTGTCGCCAACCTTCACGCCGTGCAGATGAGGATGAAACAGCGTTTCCTTTTCCTCGCCCGCCGGCGCGTCGACGAGTTTCTTCCATCGTCTGTGCAGACTTTCCGCATCCGGCGCAATGATCCAAGTGCGCCCGGGCATCACTCCCGAGCCGTTGTAGACGAACAGATTCTCCAGCACCGGATAGCTCGCCCAAGCCCCGGTTGATGCGGGCAGGAAGGGTGCACGCCAGTCCACGGGACAATCCATCCAACCGTCGTCGCTAAGAGTTACCTTGCCAAGAGCCTCGAACTTGGCGGTACGATGCCCATCCGCCAAGGTTCGGAAGCGCACGCGCGCGGGTGCATCGGGTTTGCTTTTCGGCGATCGCGATGCAAGCACGATGCAAACGGGTTGTTGCACTCCCTGGAAGATGCGCGTGTTGACTTCGGGCTGGTGCCCCTCCGGCGTGCAGTCGATGACCCAGATGTCGTCGCACGTGCGGCGCAAGTAGTCGCGCATCTTCTGAAATCCGGGACCGCCAAGAAAACCCGCCACGGTGATGAAGCACACAATGCCGTTCTTCGACCCAGGACCGTGGTCGTAGACCTTCCATGCGGCCCAGCGCCAGAAGTAGACGTAGAGGTTGCGAAGGTGCTTGCTGTGCGCGCCCGCGCGCCATTCGGGAGGTGGCATCCAGTCGGTAAGGGGTGCGGTCCTTTCGCCTTCCACGTCTTCGCCCTCCACCCAGCCGCCCATACCTTTGGCCTTTTCCTTGTACGGCGGATTTCCTAGTACCACGGTGACGGGCGTTTCTCGCTTTATCTTGTTCGCGTCCTTGCGTGATTTGGCGATGGGTGCGAGTAGCTGGGGAATCCAACCGCCGTCATCGTCGGGGTTGCCCAGAGTATCGGTTACGAACATAGGTACAGGTTTCGAGGGTGGCGTTCCCGTGAGCGCCACGATCTCGGCCAAGATGCGCAGCTGAGCCACGGCGAATGGACCGAGCTGCATATCGAACGCGATCAGGCGCGAAATGGCTGCCTGGATTGCGGCCTGTACCGCGCCTTCGCCTTCATCTGCCTTCACGCTTTCTGCTATGCACCGGAGCAAGCCGAGCAGGAAGGTGCCGGTTCCGGTTGCGGGGTCCACCAACGTAACCGCCGGTGAAGCCATGCCGGCGTGCAATCCGAAACGTGGGCTGCGGAGAGCCTCATCCACTAGTCGCACCATCGCCTTTACCACTTCGGGTGGCGTGTAGTAGGAGCCGGTGAGCTTGCGCAGCTTGTTGTCGTAGACCTCTAGGAAGTCCTCGTAGAAATACAGCCAAGCGTCGGCTTCGCCCTTACTGAGTTTGGGCCAGTCCACTACCTCCAGCACCCGCGTGAGAGTGCCTAACGACGTTTTCAGAGTAGCCTGGTTATCTGCGTTATCCGTAAGCAGGCGCAGCGCCGCGCCGATTAGCGAGCTGGTTGGCACCAGCGCCGTAGCTACCTTCTGAAATCCATCTTTCAGGCTGATGCCCTTAGCGCGCGCCGTCAGCAGACCGAAGGTCAGGGCCTGGCATAGCCGTCGGCAAACTTTTCGTCGGTAGCCTCGGGAAACAGGAGCTTGCGCCAGTCAGCCGCGAGGCCAGTCAGGGCTTCGCTCTTGAGCGCCAGCTGCTCCGTCACCTCATCGCGCAGTAGGCGGCATAGGCGGGCGGTGAGTTGGGCCAGTTCCTTCGCGCTGCGCGGCGGAATCGGTTCCCATTCCAAGAAGTCTTCAAAGAGCCCTAGGAATCCTAACGGAGTCGCAAGCTCGCTGCCGGACGCCTCAATGTCTGGACTTGCCCCGGTTTCATGGACAGTTAGTACTCTCAGTTTAGGCTATTCTGGTTTAGGTTCCTCCTTTCAAAATTGACGGGTGATAGGTAACCGAT
>MUGK01000080.1 GCA_002007425.1 Chromatiales bacterium USCg_Taylor
AGCGATGAAAAACGGGCTTAACGGCCGCGTCTCCGTCTGAAATCGATTCCTATACACGCTGCACAACCATTTTTGATACTTGTTCAGAGGTTCCTTAGACCAATCCCGGCGTACGGTCCCATGAGCTCTCGCCGCGCTAGCGTACTGATCGTCAAGCTCGGGGCGCTCGGCGATGTCATGATCGCCACGCCCGCGATCCGCGCCATTCAGAGGGCGGAACACGGAAAAACCATCTGGTTACTCACCACCCCGGCTTTCGCGCCTATTTTCGCGCACTGGCCGGGACTCCAAGTGAAATCCTACCCCCGCAAGGGCCTGCTCGCGGTGGCGCAGGCGCTGTGGTGGATCCGTCGCCAGGGTTTCCAGCGGGTGTATGACCTCCAAGGCAACGATCGCTCCCGCATGCTGTGCGCTCTTTCGGGGATCCCGGAACGCATAGGAAACGCCCGCCAATTTCCCTACACCCGCTATCCGGCCGAGACATCTTTCGCGCATCCCCATCACAGGCTCAATGCGCTTCTCGCTGCCGCCGGCATTAACCGAATGGAACCTTGTCCGTGGCTACCTCTCAGCGATGGGCGCAGAATAGATCAGTGGTTGGATACCCAGCACCTAACGCAGGGCGGCTTCGCATTGCTGCATGCGGGCGGAAGCGCGCGCTGGCAAACCAAACGCTGGCCCTATTTCGCGGAGCTTGCAGCGGCATTGCGAGAACGGGACTGTAGCGTGGTTTGGATCGGCGCCGGGGACGATGCGGCGCTGAACCGTGACCTGGCTGCTCACGGTGGGATCGATGCGACCGATCGCTTTTCGGTCTGTGATCTCGCCGAGCTCGGGCGGCGTGCCCGCTTCGCGATTACCAACGATTCGGGGCCGATGCACGTCCTCGCGTGTTCCGGGATCCCGGTTTACTCCTTCTTCGGACCCACGAACTGGCAACGCAGCCATGCGCTCGGCCAAGCCGAGCGCGTTCTTACCCTTGGCGTGGAGTGCAGCCCTTGCCACTTACCGATCTGTCCGCCCGGCTACGGGCATGCGTGCCTGCGCGGATTGGAGGTAGGCAAAGTATTAGCGCGATTGCGATCGGACGGGTTGATCTAGCGCTTGGCGGATCGCCGCGATTTCTCGATTAACTGCCCGTAGAGATCGGCGTAGGCCGCTACGATGACCTCGGGACGAAAACGGGTGCGGACTTCCCGGTAGCCCGCCTCGGCAAGCCGCTCCGCAAACATAGGGTTCTGGACCAACTCCGCGAGTCCCCGTGCTAACGCGCGTGCGTCTCCGACCGGCGTCAAAAAGCCGCTGGTGCCGTGGTCGATCAGTTCGCGTGCGCCCGGAGTCGCGGTAGCCACCACGGGACGCCGGTGCGCCCAGGCTTCGAGAATGGTATTCCCCAGGGTTTCGTGATGGGACGAAGAGACCACCAGATCGGCGATGGAATAATACGGAGAGGGGTCGGGCTGCCAACCGGCAAAATACACCCGCCGTTTTAACCCCAAGCTTCCCACGAGCGCCGTGAGTTTTTTACGCGCCGGACCCTCGCCCACGAGGACGACGTACAGGGCATGCCCACGTAAGGAATCGGATAGATCCTCTACCGCGTGCAGCAAGACCTCGATACCTTTCACCGGATGCAGCCGTCCAACGCTCAAGACCACGTAGGCCTCGCGCGGGATCCCCAAGGCCTCTCGTCGTGCCGCGGCGTCCTCTACATCGCGCTCCCCCGGGATGTCGACGAAGTTTCCAATATAGAAAACCCGCCCGGCCGGGAGCCCCTGACGAACAAGGTAGTCGCAAAGCCCCTGCGTATTCCCTACCCATGCATGCGCGTGCCGGTAGCTTTTCAGGTCGTAGTACCCACCGAGCCGGGCGACATGGACCGGTCCCGAACATGCGGGGAGTTGCGTGAGCCGCGTGGCGCGGCCGAGGTAGGTTTGGACGATCGCGGGCCGAAGTGAGCGGATAATCTGTCCGATCCGAAAACGCGCGCCTAGGTCCCAGGCGCCGAGCATCCGCACATGTGCTTGCGGGACCGCGCCATCAAGCCGCTTACCGACTTCACTCGCCGGCGGATTAATCGCATGGACGGAGCTTCCGCTTCGGGCAAGCCCCTGCACCAGCCGGCAATAAAACCCCTCGGCCCCGCCCGGGCCGCGGCTGCCGATGATGTGAGCGGAGGAGATTAAAGTGGCCACGCTCGAATTATTCTCACCGCGGATAAAGGGGTCGCAGTCGATATAATCAAGCGTTGTGGGGCAACGTGGCAGATGAACTGACGAATTTTATCGTGTCAATTGACCTCGCGTTTTACACACGCGGCGACTTCTCCGCTATCGAGTAGCTCGAAAAGTTTCCCGGTCGGCTTGCGTGTAAGGAAGTCTTCTATGGCTTTCGCCCAGATCTCTACGCGCCGCTGAATCGGTAGGTTTTGGGAGACGCGGGATATAATGACCGTAGCGAGGAATTCTTCTGGTATGTCTGCGAATTCTGTGTCCTGCGTAAGGAATAGCAGGCGTTCTGAGGCGAGCCGCTGCCGAATTATTGCGTCTGGTAGCCCGCGCTGTCCGAGCACGATGATGTGCTCGACGTCCAACCCAGCGGCCCGTAACTTGTGATATAGGGGAAGCGGGAAATTCTCATCGAGCAAGAGTTTCACGAGGCCGCTTTCACCGCCGGGGGTACATGGGCGGCTACATGCGCTGCGTAACGAAGCGCGGTAAGGACTTGCTGGTGAGTGAGGTCGTACGCCCCTTCCACGGCCTCAAAGCTTTCGTCAGCCGCCAACGCCCCAACCACCGTGCCCACATCTATCCGTGTACCGGCTAAACACGGCTTACCAAACCGGACACCGGAGTCGATCGAGATGCCAGGGAAAATCTCCATGGTTAATACGGTTTCTGATAAAACCAACGGCTCATGCTAACAGGTTAGCTAGAAGCCCGCACGAAATCCCGCCTCGGTAACGGGCCACCGATTACCAAGCGCGCTGTGCGCATGCGGAACAAGTGTTATCCTTGAAGAATGTCACGGTATCGCCGCAAAACGTAGCCGCGGTAATTTTGGAGGTGGCCAATGCAAGAATATAAATCGGACAAGCTCGTCGTGCGTTACGATCCTAAAATATGTATCCATGCTGGAAACTGTGTACGTGAGCTTCCGGCGGTATTCGACATCGCCAAGGAGCCGTGGATCACTATACGCGGCGCGCCCACTGAAGAGATCGTGAACCAGGTGAAGCGTTGTCCTTCGGGGGCGTTGAGCTACGAGATCCTGGATAAAGACAGGTAATACACAGAGGCTACCACCCGTGCCGGAAAAGCTGATCCGACCCTACGGTTCCTGGGTCTCGCCGATCACAAGTGATCTCATCGTCGCCAAGTCCATCGGACTCGGCGGTATCCAGTCGGACGGCCGGAATCTTTATTGGCACGAGATGCGACCCCAGGAAGGCGGCCGCGGCGTCATCGTTTGTTACGACGGGCAAGCGGTATCGGCGCTGGTACCGCCGCCGTTCAATGCCCGTACGCGCGTTCACGAGTATGGCGGTGGAGCTTTCCTCGCGGCGGATGGGGTCGTCTATTTTTCGAACTTCGAGGACCAACGCATCTACCGCGCCCTCCCCGGGGTTCCGCCGGAAGCCCTCACGCCCGAAGGCGCATTTCGCTACGCCGATGCCGCCCTCGATCGAATAACGCAACGCCTGATCTGCGTGCGCGAAGACCATTCCGAACCCAAACGGGAACCTAGCAATACCCTGGTCTCCCTATCGCTTGCGGGGGACGGAGATGTGCAGGTATTGGTGGCGGGTGCGGACTTTTATTCCAATCCCCGCCTGAGCCTTGATGGCCGGCGCATCTGCTGGCTCTGTTGGTATCACCCGAACATGCCTTGGGACGGGACCGAGCTCTGGGTTTCAAAAGTGCGGGATGATGGTTCCTTGGGCGATGCGCGGCGCATCGCCGGCGGTCCCAAGGAATCGATCTTCCAACCCGAGTGGTCCCAGGACGGCCGCAGCCTTTTTTTCGTCTCCGATCGCAGCGGGTGGTGGAACCTTTATTGTTGGACCGATCTCGAGGTCAAGGCGCTGGCGCCGATGGAAGCGGAGTTCGGCCTTCCCCAGTGGGTGTTCGGCGAGAGCACCTATGCGCCTCTATCGCGCCATGAGATCGCTTGCACGTATATACAAGGCGGATCCAGCCACGTCGCTCTCCTAAATGTGGACTCGGGCAGGTTGCGCCCGGTCAAGTTACCCTATACCGCCATCGGTTCGCTGCGCTCACACGGGCGCGAGATAGCGTTTATCGGCGCCTCGCCCACGGAGTTTCCTTCCGTCGTCACGCTTAACCTGGCTTCGGGTAGCACGCGCGTTCTGAAGCGCTCCAGTGATCTCGATCTCGACCCCGGCTATGTTTCGGCCGGCGAGCCGATCGAGTTTCCGACCGACGGCGGCTGCAGCGCACACGGGTTTTTCTATGCGCCCGCCAACACGGGCTTCATGGCCCCGGCGGACGAGCTCCCGCCGCTCCTCGTGACCAGCCACGGCGGGCCCACGGCCGCAACCCACAACGGCTTGAAGCTTATGACACAATTCTTCACCAGCCGAGGATTCGCGGTCCTGGATGTCAATTACGGAGGCAGCACCGGGTTCGGCCGCGCCTATCGCGAACGGCTATACGGTCAGTGGGGGATCGTCGATGTCCAGGATTGCATCCAGGGCGCGCTGCATCTGGTCCGCCAAGGCAGGGTCGATCCCAAGCGGCTGGCCATTCGTGGCGGCAGCGCCGGAGGTTTCACAACGCTCGCCGCGCTGACGTTTCACGCCGTGTTTACCGCCGGGGCGAGTCACTATGGCGTGAGTGATCTCGAAGCCTTGGCCCGCGATACGCACAAGTTCGAATCGCGTTATCTCGACCAGCTCATCGGCGCTTACCCAGCGCGCGCCGATCTGTACCGCGCGCGCTCACCGATCCACGCGCTGGAACGTCTGTCTTGTCCCGTGATCTTTTTTCAGGGCTTGGAGGACAAGGTGGTGCCGCCGAACCAAGCCGAGAGGATGGTCGCCGCCTTGCGGAGTAAAGGGTTGCCCGAAGCCTATGTCGCCTACGAGGGCGAGCAGCATGGCTTTCGCCAGGCTAAGAACATCAAACGCACCTTGGATGCCGAGCTTTATTTCTACTCGCGCGTCTACGGGTTCGATCTCGTGCAGCCGGTCGAGCCGGTGACAATAGAGAACCTAGTGCTTTGATCCTGCGCGGGGCACCCCGGCGGCGTGCTGGGCAAGAGCCCACGCGACGTGCTCGCGGACCAGCTCCGAAGGATGCGCGCGCCTTTGCTCCAGGGCCGCGGCGGCCTCGGGCGAGGCGGGCCCATTGCCCAAGGCCTACGGTGTTTTTCAGAAACGCTTCCTCGGGGGACGTATCTCTTGCTCCCGGCTTCTTCGTAGATTCTGGCCCGGAGGTCCCGCAGCTCACGGCACAGGGATGACACAAAAACCGGGTACTTCTTGTCGGCGATCTCGTTCACGGGATGCAAGTCAACAACTTGTACCAGGGAGCAACTTGCGACTCAATGATGCCCGACATCAAGATCGGCGGCGTTGCGCGGCTCAGGGGCATTCGTGGCGCGGCACATCCCAGCCTGCCCGCTGCTCGCTGCTGCGCAGGCAGCCGCGGGCCCAGACGCCCTCGTACTTCTTGCCGTTGATCACCGCCTTGCCTTCGCCGTCGGCGAAACCGCCGCTCCACTCCCCCTCGTACCAGTCGCCGCCTTTGTCATCTTACCGCGGCCGGCGCGCTTGTCGTCAACAAAATCCCCTTTGTAGCGGTCGCCGTTCGCCCAGGTAACGACGCCGGTGGTGGGCTTGCCGTCAACAAAATCCCCTTCGTAGCGCTCGCCGTTCGCCCAGGTGTAGACGCCGTGGCCGGTGCGCTTGTCGTCGACCCAATCCCCTTCGTAGCGGCCGCCGTTCGGAAAGGTAACGACGCCGCGGCCGGTGCGCTTGTCGTCGACCCAATCCCCTTCGTAGCGGTTGCCGTTCGGAAAGGTAACGACGCCGCGGCCATGGGACTTGCCGTCGCGCATGTCACCGACGTAACGCATCGTATTGCCGTCCCAGCGCCAGACGAGTTCGCCCTGACCGTTGGCGCGCCGGTCCTTGCAGGGGCCGCTCCAGGTGACCCTTGATCCCGCGCTGGGCTCCGCGTTCCACACCAGGCAGCCGCTGCCTTCCGCCGCCTGCCAGCCCGGATCCGCCAGTACCGGCGCACCAACCGCGAACCAGAAGACAAGCACGATCACACCCCGCGGCCGCAGCATCTTGTTCTCCATGGAAAAAAATGGATAGAAATCCAACACTATTTTCCTACAAAGGATGGGTTTGCGGCGACACGTTGTCAAGCTATGATGTCGAGCAGGGCGTGCGTGTAAGCCGTGGACGGTCTGTCTTGTCCGGTGATCTTTTTCCAGGGCTTGGAGGACAAGGTGGTGCCGCCGAACCAAGCAGAGAGGATGGTCGCCGCCTTGAGGAGTAAAGGATTGCCCGTGGCCTATCTCGCCTACGAAGGCGAACAGCATGGCTTTCGCCAGGCTAAAAACATCAAACGCACCTTGGACGCCGAGCTGTATTTCTACTCGCGCGTCTACGGGTTCGAACTCGCGGAGCCCGTCGAGCCGGTGACGATAGAGAACTTAGTGCTTTGATCCTGCTCGGCGTGCTTCGGCGGCGCGCCGGGTAAGGGCCCACGCGACGTGCTCGCGGACCAGCTCCGAAGGATGCGCGCGCCTTTGCTCCAGGGCCGCGGCGGCCTCGGGCGAGGCGGGCCCATTGCCCAAGGCCGCGGAACCTTCGGTGTTTTTCAGAAACGCCTCCTCGTTCCAATTAAATAAAGCGATGAGATCGGGCGCATCCAATCCATGACGGGGTTTGAAATCGCCCTCGCGGCTCAAGCGCGCGAAGCGGTTCCAAGGGCAGACCAGTTGGCAGTCGTCGCAACCGAAGATGCGGTTGCCGATCAAGGGCCGCAGCGGTTCCGGGATCGGACCGCGAAGCTCGATCGTGAGATAGGATATACAGCGCCGGGCATCGAGCCGATAAGGCCCGAGGATCGCTTGGGTGGGGCAGATCTCGATACACGCGCTGCAGCGGCCGCAGTGGTTCGCGGCGTGAGGCGGATCGGCCGGCAGCGGCAGATCGGTATAGATCTCGCCGAGAAAAAACCAGGAACCGGCCTGGCGATTAATCAGGTTCGTGTGTTTGCCGATCCAGCCGAGACCGCCGTTGCGCGCCAAGGCCTTTTCCAGGACCGGGGCGCTGTCGGAGAACACGCGATAGCCGCAGGGCCCGGCGCGCGCGCTGATGCGACCGGCCAGGCGCCGCAGCCGTTGCCGGAGCACGCGGTGGTAATCACGGCCTAGGGCATAACGGGCGACGTAGCCTAGGCGGGGGTTGTCGAGTACGGCTTGCGCTGAAGCGGCGCCCGGCGGTAGATAGTCCAAGCGTGCCGAGATCACCCGCAGTGTCCCCGGCACCAGCTCATCCGGGCGGCTCCTTTTCGTGCCGTGCCGCGCCATGTAGCGCATCTCGCCGTGATAACCCGCGGCGAGCCAGTCGCGGAGGCGGTGCTCGTCGTCGCCGAGCTCGACCCCGGCGATGCCGATCTGCTGAAAACCGAGATCTCGGCCCCAAGCTTTGATTTCCGTCGCTAAGCGAGCGTAGTCCAAGGCGCTAGCCCTCGCCGAATAGACGCTCAAACCGCTCCCGCGTCTCCCTGCTCGCGAAGCTCGCGAAGCGCTCCGTAAACGACCCGCGTGTCTTAAGCTCGTCCTGCAACAGCAGTACGTCCAGCGCCTGCGCGGCCATAAGGGCCGCCGGCGGGAGGCCGCGGGCCGCCTCGGCCCGGGGCAACCACTCCCTCAGTAAACGCCGCTGGACATGCAAATCCACGAGCCTCCCTAGCACGTCTTGCAGTTCCTTGAGCAGTTTGAGCACATCGCGAACCTCCTCGTCGGGGTAGAGCTCCCGAAACGAATCGATCAGATAGCGCAATTTCTTACCGCTCTTGCGCAGTTCGTGTAGGGTCGCGCCGGTCGCGCTCGCCCCCGCATGGCGTCCTCCGGCCAGCGCCTTACGATAGCGTTTGCGGATGACACGGCTCGCGAGCGCCACGATCGGTTCGTTGCCGCGAGGGGTCCGACAGGCGTGCGCCGCCCGTTCGCCGAGAAACGCGCCGTAAGCGCGTTTGAAACCGACGTAACGCCGGGCCGCGCAGGTCCTCGCGAGCTGCTCCTGCTCGACCTTTTGAGCCTCATGGAGCACGGCCTCTAAGGGCGCGAGTCCTTCATTCAGGGCCGCCGGGATCATGTGGCGGAACACAGGCAGTTTTTCGAGAAAGACGTCGAGATCGCGCGCCGCGCCGGTACACCCCGCAAGCCACGCGAGAACACCGCGGAAGCGCTGATAGGGGCGCTCGGGGAACACACCGCGCGTCGGGTTCAAGACGGAACGCGAAGTGCGGATCGCGACGCGGAAGTCGTGTAACGCCTCGGAGTCCGCGCCTTCTAGCAGGCCGCGCTCGTGCCGGTTCAAGATTGTGTAGTGCGCGCCGAGCACCTGGGCCACGGCAAGGTCCGCGCGCATTTGGGGATCAAGAGGCGCCATCATGGCTAAAATCCGCGCGCTTCGCGGATGCGCTCGTAGGCGGCGCGGATCTCGCGGGTTTTTTGCGTCGCGAGCTTGATCATCTCCTCCGGCAGCCCCTTCGCCACAAGCTTATCCGGGTGATGTTGGCTCATGAGCCGGCGATAGGCTTTCTTGACTTCATCATTGGTTGCGGTCGCCGTCACGTTCAGGATCGCGAAGGCATCGTCCACGCTATACTCTTCCCGCGGGGCCTCGGCGCGCGAACGCCACCTGTGACCGGCTTCCGCGCGCGCCATCGCTTCCAGACGCTGGTATTCCAGGCGCGAGAACCCGAGCCGGTCGGACACATACAACAGCAGCCGATGCTCGGCGGGATTGAGGTGAGCGTCCGCCCATGCCGCCGCGAGCTGGATCTCGAGGAACATGCGCTTGAGGCTGTGCCGGTTGCGGATTTCGTGGCGAAGCTGCGCCAAGACCGCATCCAGGGGGAAGTCGTGGGACTTGCCTTCGCTGAATAAGTGCATCGCAGTTTCCCTCTGATCCGGGGACAGATCCATCCGCCCCATCACGCTGCGCGCCAGGTTGATCTCGCGATCCGTGATCCGTCCGTCGGCCTTGCAGATATGTCCCATCACCGCGAAAGTCGCGGTATAGAAGGCCGTCTGGACGCTCTCGCGGGCGTCGGGAGCGCCGGGGCGCCTGCCCTCGAAGGGCCGCGCGAGGCCTTCATCCACATTGTGCCCGAGCGCCGCCCCGAGCATGGCTCCAAGGGGCCCGCCCAGCATGTAGCCGAAGGCGCCGCCGATAATTTTTCCCCACCATGCCATAGCGCCCCATTGTACCAATTCCGTTCCCTGCGGTTCGGGGCGCTTCGGATTACGCCGGCCGAATGATTCCGGGTAAACTATGGACGGTTCACGCCGGAGCCGCCGGTTGCGATAAGGTCTGAACTACGACCATCCGGTACAAGGGCACCATGATCAACTTCATTCAAGACTGGTATCGTAGAAATTTCTCCGATCCCCAGGCGGCCTTGCTAGCGGTGTTCATGGCGGTGACCTTCAGCGTCATCCTCGTCATGGGCGACATGTTGGCGCCGTTCTTGGCCGCGATCATTATCGCCTACCTCCTGGAAGGGCCGGTGCAGTATCTGCAAAAGGCGTGGGGCTCGCGCATCATCGCCGTGGTGGTGGTGTTTCTCCTGTTCATGACCGTCCTGCTGTTCCTGGTCTTGGGGCTCATTCCTCTCCTCTACCACCAGGTCGCGGAATATTTTCAGGAGCTTCCAAATCTCATCAACGACGGGCGCAAGACCTTGCTGACCTTGCCCGAGTCCTATCCGGCTTTCGTATCCGTCGAGCAGGTGGAAGAGCTGATGACGATGATGCGGCGGGCCATCGCCGAGTTCGGTGAAAACGTTTTGTCCATCTCCCTGGCGTCCATCCCCACCCTCATCATCGCCCTGGTGTATTTGATCGTGGGTCCTCTGCTCGTGTTCTTCCTCCTCAAGGACAAAGCGCTCATTCTCGGCTGGGCGCGGGATTTCCTGCCGCAGGATCGCAGGCTCTTGCTCAAGGTCTGGAGCGAGATGGATGATCAGATCGGCAATTACGTGCGCGGCAAGATCAACGAGATCCTGATCGTCGGTGTCGTCACCTACGTTATTTTCGCGCTCATGGGCTTGTCGTATGCCGCGCTGCTCGCGGTGCTCGTCGGGGTGTCGGTGATCATCCCCTACATCGGCGCCGTGGCGGTGACCTTTCCGGTGGCCTTCGCCGGCTACGGCCAGTGGGGCTGGGGGCCGGATTTCGCCTGGTTCATGGTCGCCTATACCGTCATCCAGGGCTTGGACGGCAACCTGCTCGTCCCGCTGTTATTCTCGGAAGCCGTGAATCTCCATCCGGTGGCAATCATCCTCGCGGTGCTGGTGTTCGGCGGGCTCTGGGGGTTTTGGGGGGTGTTCTTCGCGATCCCGCTCGCGACCCTGGTCAAGGCATTGCTCAATGCCTGGCCGAAACCGCCGGGCGAGGCGGCCGTTCAACTCCCGGAAAAGCGCCAGCAAGCGCGCTAGGTCCGGCTTCGGTCCAGCGCAGCCGCCGCGACGGGTGAGGCGGCGAAACTTAGGTCTTGACCATACCGCGTCGCCCGCAGCGTGCGGGCGACGTCCTCAATCTTCTTCAAGACTTAGAGCTGCGGCTTCTCCGCACCGCTTCCCTTCATAAGGCTCTTCTTCGCTGCCTCGAACCAAGAATCGATCGTGGTTACCATCGGCATGAGCTTGGGTTGAAATTTAGCGCCTAGGTAGAGACCTAGGACGATACCTAGAATCAGCCAGACCATAGAACACCTCCTCTAAATTATCGTTATCAATAAGCGGTTAGTCGTCCGTCGCCCCTGCGCGCGACGCTTACGCTACGCCGCAGGCTCCATTCCCGACTATCAAGCATAGCATAGCCGCAAGCTTCTGATCGGGCAATCGTACTACTTCAGGAGCCCAACTGGACAACTTACCCCGGTGCCGGCCAGGCCGCAGTAACCCCGTGGATTTTTCGCCAGGTATTGCTGATGGTAATCCTCGGCGTAATAAAATTCGGGCGCGGGCAGGATGTCGGTGGTAATTCTCCCGAAACCCGCTGAGGTCAGAAGCGCTTGGTACGCAGTTTTGCTCATCTGCGCCGCCGGTGCCTGTGCGGGCTGGTAGAAAAAAATCACCGAGCGGTATTGCGTCCCCACATCATTGCCTTGACGCATGCCTTGGGTCGGATCGTGTGATTCCCAGAAGAGCCCGAGCAAGGCTTCGTAGCTCACGGCCTTGGGGTCGAAGACGACGAGCACCACTTCGGCGTGTCCGGTCATCCCGCTGCACACCTCCTCGTATGTCGGATTTGGCGTGGATCCGCCGGCGTAGCCCGCCGCCGTCGAATAGACACCGCCCGTCTGCCAATATTTTCGTTCCGCGCCCCAAAAGCATCCGAGTCCGAATAAAGCCCGCTTCAACCCCGCCGGAAAAGGCGGCTGCAGCGGGTGCCCGTTCACGAAGTGAGTGGCCGAAACGGCCATCCTCGCCGCGCGTCCTGACAACGGCTCGCGGGGATGCGGAATGATCGTGCTGCGGCCGAACATGCGCTACCCCTTGAGTAGGTTCGCCTTTAGTGCGCGTCTCATTATAATTGGCCGCTTTTAATCAGTCTCGGGAATTGCGTCATGCCTCAATACGTTTATACCATGAATCGCGTCGGCAAGGTGGTTCCCCCCAAGCGGGTGATTCTACGCGATATCTCGTTATGTTTCTTCCCGGGCGCCAAGATCGGCGTGCTGGGACTCAACGGGGCCGGGAAATCGTCCTTATTGCGCATCATGGCCGGCATGGATAAGGACTATGACGGGGAAGCGATCCCGCAACCGGGGATCGTCATTGGTTTCCTTTCCCAGGAACCGCGGCTCGATCCCGGCAAGGACGTGCGCGGTAATGTGGAAGAGGCCATTGCGGCGAGCAAAGCGCTCCTCGACCGCTTCAATGCAATCTCGATGCGTTTCGCCGAGCCGATGAGCGATGAGGAGATGAACCGGCTGCTCGAGGAGCAGGCCACGCTGCAAGAGGCGATCGACACGGCCGGCGCCTGGGAGCTCGAACGCACACTTGAGATCGCCGCCGATGCGCTCAGGCTGCCGCCCTGGGACGCCGATGTGACTCAGCTCTCCGGTGGGGAACGGCGCCGCGTCGCTCTTTGCCGGCTGCTGCTCTCGCAGCCCGACATGCTGCTCCTGGATGAGCCCACCAACCATTTGGATGCCGAGTCCGTGGCCTGGCTCGAACGCTACCTTGGCGGCTATCCGGGTACGGTGATCGCGGTGACCCATGACCGTTACTTTCTGGACAATGTCGCCGGCTGGATCTTGGAGCTCGACCGGGGTTACGGAATGCCCTGGCAAGGGAACTATTCCTCGTGGCTGGAACAGAAACAGCAACGGCTCGGACGCGAAGAGAAACAAGCGGAGGGCCGCCGCAAGGCCATGCTGCTCGAGCTTGAATGGGTGCGGACCAACCCGAAAGGACGGCACGCGAAAAGCAAAGCGCGCCTGCAACGCTTTCAGGAGCTTGCCTCACAGGACTATCAGCGTCGCAATGAGACCAACGAGATCTATATCCCGCCGGGTCCACGGCTGGGCGATTTAGTGATCGAGGTCTCGCATTTACGCAAGGCCTACGCGGATCGACTGCTCATCGATGATCTGAGCTTTAAGTTGCCCCCTGGAGGCATCGTCGGCGTCATCGGCCCAAATGGCGCCGGCAAGACAACCTTATTTCGGATGCTCACCGGGCGGGAAGCGTTCGATGCGGGCGAGATCCGCACGGGTGAGTCCGTGGTGCTCGTCTGTGTCGACCAGAGCCGCGATGCGTTGGCTGCCGAAAAAACAGTGTGGGAGGAGATCTCCGATGGGCGAGACGTACTACGCGTGGGTGGCTACGAGTGTCAGTCGCGATCGTACGTGGCCCGGTTCAATTTTAAGGGCGCGGATCAGCAGAAGCGGGTAGGAACGCTCTCCGGGGGCGAACGCAATCACGTCCATCTCGCCAAAGTTCTGCGCCAGGGCGCGAATGTGTTACTCCTCGATGAACCAACCAACGATCTCGATGTCGAGACGCTCCGAGCCCTGGAGCAGGCGTTGCTGAATTTCCCCGGCTGCGCGGTGGTGATCTCGCACGATCGTTGGTTCTTGGACCGAGTGGCCACGCATATTTTGGCCTTCGAGGGCGACAGCCAGGTGATGTGGTTCGAAGGCAACTATGCCGATTATGAAGCGGACCGGCATCGCCGGCTCGGCCAAGAAGCGGATCAGCCCCACCGCGTTCATTATAAACCCCTCAAAGCGTAGACCCCGGCGGATCAGATTTCCAGCGCCCGGATCTGTGCGACGATTCTCTCGTGAAACCGCGGCGAGGCGCAAACGATGCCGCGATTGGCCGTGAGGCCCATACCGCGCGAGAAGTCGAGGGGCTTGCCGTCGATGTCGGTGACCACCACGCCGGCCTCAACGGCGATTAACATCCCCGCAGCATGGTCCCAGATATTTTCAACGTAATCGCCGCGCGTCGGCAAGCGCAGATAGGCATCGGCTTGTCCGCGGGCGACGACGCCATATTTGCACTGGCTATCGAGCCGCGCGGGCGCCCCGCTAGCGCCGAGCGCGGCGATCACGCGCGCCGCGTCCCCCTGATTGGAATGCCCCGATTCGACCGATTCGCACACCCGCATTGCTCCTTGGTAGGCACTGGCCTCGAGGCGTTGGGAGGGTGCGTGAGCGGCGCTCGCCGGACGCACGAAGCAGCCACCGCCCGCGATGGCCGAGAAGATAAGGCCGCTCGGATCAGGTTGATCGAAGGGTCGGTCGAAATCGGCCGAGAGATTCGGGCATCCCATCACGCCCACCACCACTTCGCCGGCTTCGATGTAGGCGAGGGAGACGGCGTATTGCCCGTGGCGAAGAAAGCCCTTGGTGCCGTCGATGGGGTCCACGGTCCAGTACGCCGAGGCCGTGGCATCGTGATTGCCGAGATCGACGGCCGCGAGCACATCACTCTCCCGCGCCTCCGGCCACACCTCACGCACGGCGTGAATCACGGCCGCGAGCATCTCCGCGTCCGATCGCAATAACCCGCTGCTCTCTTCACCGACCAGGAGCGTATCCGGCAACGATTCCACCAGCCGCTGCGCCACGACCGACTGCACCGCGAAGTCGGCGACCGTGACAGGGCTCTTGTCGCTCTTTAGGATCTTGCGGGTAGTTTCCAGGCGGGCTTGTACGTTCCGGGCTACCCGGCACGCATCCCCGACGGCCGTGAGGCCGACGGAGAGGAGACGATTCAGGCCGCTTATGGGGAGGGTCGTCGATGAGCTCGTATTTAGCACGGTGCGAAGCATGGTTCTCGATTTCCTAAACGCTGCTCTTGAAAAAAATAATCCGGTGAACGCGTAGCGCTTAGCTTCCTCCGGGCGAGGAGGGCTCTACGGAGGATCTCACCTGCGCTTGAAAGACGTTACCGATCGAATCATGGATGCAAGAATCGCGTCAATATCTACTGCGTAAGGGCCTCTGATTTCCATGGCAACGCTCCGAGATCGGGACGTGGATGCGCCGACTTAACTCCCGCGGGTAAATGACCGCCGGAGGGCTTTCCTTTGTTAAGGAATGGGCTACCCGCTCTTAGAGAAAAATCCATACCGATTGGATCGGTAAACAACGGGTCGCCGGTGATTGGATTGGCGTCTTGGGCAGGAATAGCAGCCGTCCCGTGATAACCGTTATGGTTTATCGACAGCGATCCCGCCGAGGTCAGAGCGAGATGTGCGCGCTTCGGCAGGCTCGAGATATTGTTGGTCATCTCCACGCTGCGGGCAGCCTGCAAACTCACCGAAAACGAGTCATTGTGTAGCGTGTTGTGGAACACTTTGGCGGCCACACCCTGGTTATTGATCCGAATCCCACCCCCTGAGTTATACACAACATTGTTGTAAACCAACGCATCCGAGATCCAGGGTTTGTAGGCGGCATCACTACTGCCTACGAGAATCCCGTCATAAGGGCAGTTGTAAACGATGTTGTCGTGAATGGACAGGCCGCTCAAGCGGTCCGCATCGGTGTGGCCGTAGATTTGGATCCCTCGCCCGCCGGGCTCGTCGTGTAAGAGGTTCCACGCGATCTCCACGTTAGCTCCCACACCAAAACCGGCGTAGTAGATGAGATGTGCTAGCTTGTTGCCTCGTTTCCCGCTGTCGTAGACGTGGTTGCCCAAGATTTTGCAATCTGTACAACCCTTTAGATTGATTGTTCCGTAATGTGAGGGGATCCGGCTCGCGGTGTTGCCGACAATCCGGATGCGCGCGTTACTCCCGCGACCGCCGAAGGCGATCGCCGCGCTGCTTGCATTCAGACGGAGCTTGGCAATCGTCCAGTCATGCACGCCGTCCCGGAAAAACAATGTGCGGCTAGCGGCGGTGGCCTTACTAATACCCCCGATGACCGGAGTTTCGGCGGGATAGGAAATTAATGCGATGGGGAAACCCGTGCTGCCGGAATTATTTTCTCGGATAAAAAGGTGCGCCTTTCCCCTGCTCCCGAGCATCTCATCATAGAGTCCCGCGCGTACGTACACAATGTCGCCCGGCGAGACCGTGCTCAACATCGGGGATAGGTCTCGCCAGGGACCGGTTCCGCGCCCCGAGGGAGTCGCCGCTAGTCCATCGTTGTTATTGTTCCCTTTCGCCTTGGAGACAAAAAAGATGCGGCCAGAACGGGTGACGAAGGGGAGTGCATTCGACGTTTTTCCGTCGTTCCTCCGGATTTTGATGCCGCCGCCACCTGCCTTAGGGATGCGGAATTCGATCTTCGTATCCCGCCACGATTGAATATCATTACCAGCCACGCCCGCGCTGCCTATCATCACCGTTCCTTGCTTCGCGCCGAGATCGTTTCCCCACACCGTAACGAAGGCTTGCGGCGGACCGGAATCGAGATCGCTGTAGAAAATTACTGGATCCCCCGCGTGCGCTGGCGCGGAGAAAAACCCGATCAACCACAGCATGCAAGTTGATGAGATCGTAAGTCTAAGATTGAAGTCGCTTTCACGCATAGAAGGTCCTCAGGATTATCGCGTTTCTTCGCAAGTCGGACAGTTGCGCGCCTTGTTGGCCGCAAGAAACTTACTCAGGGTGCCGGTATTCTCCACGTTGTAGGCCGTGGCATTCCTGGCGATCTCCCGCATCAGGCCTTTCAACACCTTTCCAGGCCCCACTTCTACAAAGGTTGTAAATCCGTCGTCTATAAGCCGTCTCATCGATGCACTCCATAGGACCGGTGCGGACACCTGCCGCTCGAGCGCCTCCCGGATCTCCTCAGGGGCCGAGACCAGGCCGGCGGTCGCGTTCGCCACCACCGGTAGTTCCACCCTGTTGATATCAGCGGCCGCAAGGGCTGCCCTCATCCTCTCCCCGGCTACGACCATAAACTTGCTGTGCCACGCGCCGCTCACCTTGAGGGGGATGACCATTCGCGCCCCGGCTTTCTTCAAAAGCTCCACCGCCTTTTCGATCCCGTTAGCTTCCCCGGTGAGAATGGTCTGGAGCGGGGTGTTAAAATTCGCTGGGGCGACGTAGCCTGCCGGAAGCGCCTCCTTGCAGATCGTGGCCACCCTCTTGGCCTCCAACCCGATGACCGCCACCATGCTGCCAGGATTTTTCACGGCCGCTTCCTGCATAAAAACCGCTCTTTTTTTTACCAAATCCATCATGGTCCCGAAGGCCATCGCTCCCGCCGCGTATAACGCCGTGTATTCACCCAAACTATGGCCTGCCGCCGCATGCGGCGCTATGCCCTCCTTCTTGAGAACGCTTAGGCACGCGGCGTTCACGAGAGCAACAGCGGGCTGGGCATTCTCGGTAAGCTTCAGCACTTCGTCAGGGCAGTTGAAGCAGAGATCTGTCATGTTCATTGCCGTGGTTTCCGACGCCTCCTGGAACAAGGCCCGCACTTCCGCATGGTTCTCATGAAGATCCTTGCCCATGCCGGTATATTGGGATCCTTGTCCGGGGAACAGAAAAACAATCTTGTTCATCGCGTGTTCGTCGTCAACGAGATCCCGTGACTCATTAGCCTTCCTCAAGCGGAGGACAGAGCCACTGAAGGTCTTTGGGTCCCATACGGTTTCTCATCCGATTCTTAGCAGAGAGGCAATAGAACGAGTGCGGTCTGAGCTCCGAGACTCGAACGATGCGTTGGAAATTCAAGCTCAAGAAGGAGATTTTATCTTTCGCCTACCCAAATGGGAGTGCCGACGATTTCGAAGCAGTGATACAGGAAGTAAGAAGTGCGGGGTATATCAGGCATGTACAACAATATTTTGGTATTAATAATGAGTCAACTGATCCGTTTGCACTGCGTCGACGGATCGTCCTTTAGCTTTATACTATTTTCCATAAGGCCAAAAGGTCGCGATTCAGCATTTTGCTTAGTTCGTTAACATCGTGCCGGTAATAATCGTGCAACCGTTGCCTAAGGGCCGTGGGCAGCGGTCGTCGCGCTCCGCGTTCCATGTTGTAATGTTGCAACGTATTCGCTATCCGATGCCGGACAAACGCAGGTGCAAATAATCGACTAACTTTCACGACGGCAGTCGGCGGATGTTTCAGAAAGTCGTGGAGCCGCAGGTTTCTCACGCGCCGAGTTGTATTGACCACGCACGGATCACTCTTTAGGGCGGGGTCAATGCCGACTGTGGGATCCACTCCGAGAAATCTAAGCGTGTCTTCGAAAACTGCATCAAGGTGCTTCGCCATATCGTCAAAGATAATTACCATTACATTTTCGCGCCCAAGAACGGTGAAATATCTTCGAAGTTGCTCCGTATACTTCGCGAGCTCAAGATTAAGATAAGCCATGGAGAGGGTGAGGATCAGCAGGCAAACACCGGCCGCATCTGCGTTCCTCTTCTAATGCTAAGGCCCTCTCAAATTCGCTAACATCCTCGTTACCGTTATAAAGGCGCTGGGCATGATAGCTATAGATCATATCGGCTGGATTTCGAATGATTGCGATTACCTTTGCGTGCGGAGAAAACTCTTTGATCTCGGCGGCGGCTCTTGTGGAATACAGGTACCATATTGCCGCCTCTCCAATTCGCTTCTGGTCTCTTGCGTCCGAAAAGAAGGATAGATACTGTTGAAGATCATTTACGAAATCGGTGACCGCATATCGCTCCCGAAGTAGTGTAACTCTTTCCTTGACATAAAAATTTCTGGATGCGCGTTGAGATAAAAGTGCATCGCCGTGGTGCCGCATTTGGGAGCGCCAACTATAAAAAAGTTCGGTTTCGTCATGAGTCCTCGGAGCTAAGAAAGTTTAGCGACCGCACTGGGAACGATACCCACCCGACGGTACACCCAGTACGCGAAAATTAAGTTCCAGGAGATAAGCGCCAATGCGGATGACATCGCCGCACCCTCCATCCCATATCGGGGGATTAACACCGCGTTGAGCGCTATGTTCATGACAGCCGTCATTCCTGCACCGCGTGCAGCAAGTCCCTCATTACCTGTCATGGTTAAGATGAGTCCGATGGAACCCATAGCGCTATTGACGATCTGGCCTAAGCAGAGAATAGTCAAAACCGTATGTCCGGTCACAAATTCTTCGCCAAAAAGCGACAGAAACCATTCGCCGAACATCACCAAGATTGCCAAAATCGGCACCGCAATAACAAGGATCGCCCTGGAGCTCATCGTAACGAGTCGCTGTAAACCGATGAGATCTTGACGATCGTATAGTTGTGCGATGCGGGGCCCTAAGGAGGAATTAACCGCAATCAAGATAAAGGAGATAAGAGCCGCATAGCGTAGCGCGACATAGTAAATACCGACAACTTCCTCGCCCTTCATCGCGCCCAGCATAAGCACATCCACGTGTGCGTTAATCGCTTGCAAGCTCGCTAACAACATCATGGGAAATGCGCTACCTAACCAATTCTTAAGCTGGTAAGCCGGTGCTGCCTGGCCGGTATGCACGGCGAGCGCTCTTAGCAGAATCATGGCTCCCACACAGAACGCAATGATCGCGGCAAAAACGTTTATCGCAACGGCATCACGCGCTGCGATCTCTCCTATCCACCATTGTGATGCGCCCAGCATGAACATCAGAAAACACAAAGGCCGGACCAGATTCTCCGATATCTGCCCTTGAATGACCCGCCGTAGACCGAACATAGTCGCTTGGCGCACACGCGTCAGGACCGTGATTGGAACGAGCAGCAGGGCAATCCATAGCGGCAGAATGAATTCGGGGTTGATAGCATCTCTAAACCATAAGGTGATCCCGAACACACTCCCAGCAAGGAGCGACGCGGTAATGAAGCAAACCCAATTAGCGGATCTCAGCAGTCCGCGTAGATAACCCCATTGTTTCCGGCCTTGGTATATTGCGACTTCGCGTACTAAAAGCTTATCGAATCCAAGCTGTGCCGGGATGCACAGGACATTTACCCATGCGAAGGCGTAAGCATACGCACCATAACCGCCTGCTCCTAATGCGCGCGCCAGCACGACACTAGTTAAAAAACCCAAGCCGGTGGCTGTTAGGGAAAGCGCAGCGCTTCCGGTGATAGCTCGGACCAGTTGACTCTTAAGCAGCGTGAGCTGCGCTTGGAAACTCATCAACCGCCCCACCTATAACGACGCCAAATCAATGACCAGGATCCTTCGTCCATTGCACAATGCACACGCAACGTTCTGTATAGTAGACAAGCAGGGGTACGCTGTCATACGTAGGTGGCGCGGGAAGCTAGGCGAACTCCGTTTCCTTTACCAATAGTCGGCCCAAGGATGTACTATGTTTAACAAAAGATCAGCGTGAGCCTTCCCAATTTCCACGGTAAGCGCCGCTTGCTCCTCCCCCGTCAACTCCTCTGCCAACGTTGTAAAGCACTATTGGATAGGCCAGAAGGTGTTACGTTTAGAAGCGCTGTTGTTCGCCCAGTGCAGGAATAGGATTCTAAAAAGTCCTTGTTCTTCAACAGCGAAGATACGACTGAACCTGTCAGGTGTCAAACGCGCGGAATCTCGGTCCGGAATCGGAAATTATCGTACGGTCATCGCAAGAATTACGAGCTTTTGAATTACTATGGTACGCAATCTGTATAACGGGATCCCGGACACGATTTCAGAAGAGCTATTCGAGACGTTGTTAGAAGAAGGGCGGTTTCAGCTCGAACGGATCGTCTCTTCGGAACGATGAATCAAACCCGATTTCGGGAGCCGAATTAGGCTACCGGATCCTGAGCTCTGGAATTCCGGAACGATCCCATAGGGGGCCAGGATTTGAAGGACCGATAGTTGAAGGTAGGGCTAAATGACGGCTCAGAGAGCCTGTGGCGGGGTATTGCTTATCATGTTGTACAAGGGCAGGGAGATAGTGCCGGCGCGGTTCGGCGCTGAGATACAGGCTAGATGGGAGCGATGCGGGCGCACGCCGGTGGTGCTATTAGACATGAGCATTCCCGGGCTCGCCGTTGCTCGCCATCTGGGGAGACCAGGGATCCCCGTTTTCGCCCTTGATACCAAAAACCAGCATTGGACGCATGCGAGCCGTTACGTCGAGGTTTTATCTAGCCAAGAATTCCGGCATCAGGACAGACTGATCTCAATCGTCCGTGAAATGGCTGCTTCGCTCGAGGAGAAGCCAGTATTGATGCCGTTGCATGACGATTACCTACGATTTGTATCGAACAACCGTCATGAGCTGGCCAACTATTATCGTTTCGTGTTGCCGAGGCCCGATGCTGTCGAAAGTGTTATCGATAAGTATAAGTTTTACCAAGTCTGTCTACAGCAGCAATGGCCGGCGGCGCAGAGTTACTACCCCTCGAATGGTGAGCAGGTAAGCCAGTTGAGCCACCATGTTGTCTACCCGGCTATCATCAAGCCTATAGAGTCTCGATCCTGGCAAACGGACAGCGCTAGCGCTTTTTTGAAAGGAAGGAAAACCGTTACGGTAAGAAACCCGCAAGAATTGCTGTACGAATATGAGAGGCTTTCCCGCATCGACAGTCGGCTAATTATACAAGAAACCTTCCAGTTGCATAAATTCTGGGGGTAAGCGGCGGGAAATGGCGTCGGACATAGGGTTTAGTGAGTTTTTTGCTTTTCGCTGGATATCACCGTGG
>MUGK01000009.1 GCA_002007425.1 Chromatiales bacterium USCg_Taylor
ATCAATCAGTGAGATCATCCGACATCATGCAGGTTCCCTTACCGTGTTTTTATCTAACTGGCTGATAATACAGTCATATTTGTGGGGATACCTCAGAGTCAGCCCCATTTTTTTCTTGCGCCTTTTGTATTGCCTCTTATACTCCGAAGTACCGTGGCTAACAAGAATACTGCGAGGTAGCGCATGGCAGGCTATACAACCCAGGATATACGAAACATCGCCCTGGCAGGACACGCGGGAGCGGGCAAAACGACCCTGGTTGAGGCGATATTGGAACGCGTGGGTGCGATTAAGACCGTCGGAACCGTTGAGCGCGGCAACACCGTTTCCGATCACGACCCCCTGGAGAAGGCGCATCAGCACTCGTTGAATAGCACGGTCCTCGGGTTCGATTATCAAGGCAAGCATCTCAATCTCATCGACACTCCGGGTTATCCGGACTTTATCGGGCGAGCGCTCTCGGTCCTTGCGGCAGTGGAAACCGCGGCTATCGTCGTCAATGCCCAGACCGGGGTGCAGACGGTCACGCAACGCATGATGGCATGGGCGCGCGCGCGGGAGCTTGATCGGCTCATCGTCATCAACCAAATCGATGCCGAAAACGTCGATCTCTTAGGTTGTTTGGAGCAGATCCGGCGCGTCTTCGGGGATGAATGCTTGCCCATCAATCTCCCCGCCGACAACGGCCGATCAGTCGTCGATTGCTTTTTCGAGCCCACCGGAGAAACCACGGATTTCTCCTCCGTGGCAGAGGCGCATACTAAACTCATCGATCAGGTCGTCGAGGTCGATGACGCGCTCATGGAGCTTTATCTCGAACAAGGGCAATCGCTCGACCCGGAACAACTGCACGACCCGTTCGAGAAAGCCTTGCGCGAAGGGCATTTAATCCCGGTCTGTTTCGTTTCCGCGCGGACCGGGGCCGGGCTTGCGGAGTTACTCGAGATCCTGGTCAAGCTGATGCCCAATCCGCTGGAAGGCAATCCGCCCGCCTTTCTCAAAGGTGAAGGCGCGAGCGCCGAACGCGTCGAGATCACACCTGATCCCGCCCGCCACGCATTGGCGCACGTCTTCAAGGTGGCCATCGACGCCTTCGTGGGGCGTTTGGGGATGTTTCGCATTCATCAGGGGACCATCACCAAGGATAGCCAGTTGTTTATCGGGGATGGCCGCAAACCGTTTAAGGTCGGACACCTGTTTAAGCTCTTGGGGAAAGAGTCGAGCGAGATCCCGGCCGGGATCCCGGGTGACATATGCGCTGTCGCCAAGGCCGACGAAATCCACTTCGATGCGGTGTTACACGACTCCCACGAAGAGGACCACATCCACCTCAAGTCGGTCAGTTTCCCGTTGCCGATGCACGGCCTCGCGATCGCAGCGAAAAGCCGCGGAGATGAACAAAGGCTCTCCGATACCCTGCATAAGCTGGAAGCGGAGGATCCGAGCGCGCGCGTCGAGCACAACACCGCGCTCAACGAGACCGTGTTGCGCGGTCTCGGGGATCTTCACGTCCGGGTCCTGCTGGAAACCATGAAAGAGCGTTTCCACGTCGAGGTGGAAACCCGGCCACCCAAGATCGCTTACCGTGAAACGGTCACGGCGCCCTCCGAAGGGCACCACCGGCATAAGAAACAAACCGGCGGCGCGGGCCAATTCGGTGAAGTGTTCCTACGCGTCCGCCCGCTCGAGCGCGGTGAGGGCTATAAGTTCGTCGACGCGGTGGTGGGGGGGGTCATACCGCGGCAATTTATTCCCGCCGTCGAGAAGGGAATCCTCCAGGCGATCCAGGAAGGCGTCGTCGCCGGCTACCAAATCCAGGATCTTGAGGTCACTTTGTATGACGGCAAGTACCATCCCGTCGATTCCAAGGAAGTCGCCTTCGTCGCGGCCGGCAAGAAGGCGTTCAGCGAAGCCTTCAAGAACGCCAAGCCCGTGGTGCTCGAGCCCATCGTCGACATCCGTATCACCCTACCAAGCGCGAATATGGGTGATATTACTGGTGATTTGTCCACCAAGCGGGGACGGGTGAGCAATACCAGCGCTTTACCTGGCGGAATGATCGAAATCGCCGGCCAGGCGCCGCTGAGCGAATTGGAACAGTACCAATCACAACTCAAATCCATGACCGGCGGTCACGGCAGCTATACCATCGAGCTCAGTCATTACGATCCGGTCCCGGTGAGGACGCAACAGCAATTGATGGCGGCCTTCAAGCCGCAAGCGGCTGAAGATTAGGAGCCTCGATGAGACGAAGTGAACCCGGGGACGCATGAGGTCCAATGCGTCCCCGGTTGCGCATCACTCCATCCGGCTAGGTCTTCGCGTTTTCGGTATTACACACCTTCACTGGCACGCGCTGTCGCACCAGCTGTGTCCGCCTGAGTGCGGATCAGGACATGAATATTTTCCGGCATTCGCGCCCGAAATGTGACATGACTTTTGAGTACCGGAAGGGCTAATACAACGCCCGCAACCGCTCGCCAGCGCCTCCGGTGCGGTCGGCGCAGCCGGAGCTTGCTCGGCCGTTTGGACAGGCACCGATTGCTCGGGGGCGGAATAAACTTCGAAGGGCAATAGAGCGGCAAGCCCTAATACGACAAGGGGTAACCAAAACCGCTTTTGTCCATTGTCTAAAATAACTGGATAGCTCATGCCTGTGTTCTCCTACGATAGGTTGGATTTAGGGAATACCTTCATTTTCCGAGCACTGCTTTCATGGAGCACCACCGCCTCCGTGAAAGTCCGTTTGTGGTTGCCACTAAGCCAACGTACAAACGAAAACGCGACATCACCGCTAATGTATATAGAAAATTGGGGTTGTGCTGTGAAATATTCACAGTAGCACCCTTAAGAGGCGCTGCACCGAGGCTGCCGATCAACTCTCAGGCGATCGACGAATGAGATTGAAGGGAGATTTCTAGGACGTATATCACCAAAGTGCAAGTGTGAGCCGGGCGAGGACAGTCGCCTCAGGCGGAAAGGGCAGGAACGACGGGACGCCCACCTCCGGTCGCGGCCGCCTGCTTTGCAGCCCTTCAAACCGATAATCCTGGTCCAGCACATTTTGGACTTGCACTTCGAAGATCCCCCAACGCTTGGGCAATCGGTACCCGAAGCCCAGGTCAAGAAATGTGGCCCCATCGCTGTCGGAATCCGCTTCCAACGCGACCTCCTGGTTCAGATAACTCGCCTGCAGGTTGGCGAAAAAACCGGAGGGATCAAAGTAGGACACGCTAATGGGTAGGGTCTGCGTCTCGGTGTCACGGGGGCCAACCGGTTCGAGATTGTCGAAGTCTTCTTTAACGTATTCCAGCGTCGCTGCCCACCGCGGGTGCGGTGCCCAGGTTAAATACATCCGGTAAAGACGTTCTTCCCAATCGTCCGGATCAGGAATACCCGTTACCGGGACTTCGACCTCGCGTTTAGATATTTCCGCACCGCCGCTTAGGCTTGAGCTAAAGCGATGATCGACACCGACACCGTAACGGACCGCCTCGGTTCCATTAGGGTCATCAAAGAACTGATTGAAGCCAGCCAACTGAGTAGGCTCCAAGGTCTGGTTTGCAATGAACGAGCGTTTCAGCACTTTGAATGCTCCCGCTCTAAAAAGCGTCCGCGATGTGATGTTCCATAGGATCCCAAGTTTCGGATTTAGGGAACTAGAGCTTTCGAGTTCATCGTTATCAAACCAGTCGGCGCTCAAGCCGACGTGCCAAATAACAGACCGCGGGTACCGAATATGCGTGTAGACGTAAGCGTTCCCGTGGTCGGTCATCAAGTCTTCAGGGCTTTCGGTTGGAATGCGGAGGTCTAGCCCGTAATACCCGCCTCCAAGCACCATATCGAAGATCGAGTGCTTCATGAGGTATTGCGTCTCGGCGATGTAAGCTTGCGCGTCGCTACGTGTGGGAACCTGGCCCGACCTTCCAAGCTCAACGTCGGCGTCTTGGTAAATGAACGACGCGATCAAATCGGAAGCCGGGGTGGGTTGAAAGTGGATCCCGGCACGATAGCTGTCGGAATCGGCCTCCCGCCGAAAATCACGCGACTTTTGCACGTCGAAAGCGGTCGGCTCGAAGAAGGCGTCCAGATTACCCTGCGAGACCTCCCGGCGGCGGACCTCCGCTTGTGCGCTGAGCGTTGGTGTGAGCCGCGCCTGCACGAAAGCGTTATAGATATCGGCGTCTATATCGTTATTCGTCCTGAAGCCGTCGGTCTCGTAATGAAATTGGCCGAGGCTATAGGAGAGGTTATTCCAGATCCCCGACTGCACGACCTCGTCGCCGTAGGTTTCCTGGCTTCCCGCCAGACCCGACGCGAGTAGAGTAAAGCGGTTACGCTGAAAGAGCGAGTTGAATTCGTTGAGGGAAGGATCGGCTGGACCCAGGCCCCCGAGCAAGAATAAATCACTTTCAGCCAATTGCGGTTGCACCGGGGTAATGTTAATCGGTTGCAGCAACTGCGACTGCAGGAGCTCACTTACCCGCGCGATTTCATGCCGCGGTAGGGCTGAGTACGAGTCGGCTAGCAGCCGGTGGGCTGTATAGTCGGCTGGGTCTACGCTCAGGGATTTCCAGCCTTCGACTAAGCCGATCTGCTCAAATCCGAGGTCGCGATAAATCCTCCCCAAGGCCGCCCCGTGCGCCGCTAAATCTTCATCTAGCAGCAAGCGCGATCGGTACACCGCGCGGTTGTCGTTGAGATCGACGGAGCGCTGCAAATCGTGGAGCGCCTCGACCGGCCGGTTGGTGGTCTGCTTGTGGATGGCAGAATAAAACCACGGTGTCGGGTCCTTGGGATCGAGGAGCTTGGCCTGCTCGAGCTCGGTTGAGGCCAATCCGCCGCGCTTCTGTTCGTGATACGCTTTGCCGAGGTAGCTGCGGATGAGCGAGTTATTGGGATCGAGGGAAGCAGCCGTCTCGATCTCCTTGGTTCCGGCATTGATGTCCCCTTCGCGGATCCTCGCCAGCCCGAGCCCGAGCCGGGGTAGGGGATCGGCGGGGTCGAGCACGAGGGCGCGCTCGAAGGCGGTCTTGGCGTGATCCACCTCGATGCGGGTGAGGTAGGCGAAGCCGAGCACACTCTGTGTGCGCGAGAGCCCCGGATCGAGTTGCTCGGCCTTGCGCGCGGACTCCAGGGCGGCGTCGAGATCTCCCAGCGAAAGCTCGATCTCAGCGAGGCGTGCCCAGACCAGCGCATCCTCGGGGGCTAGTCGGGAGGCTTCTTCGAGGCTCTTTCGGGCCGGCTCGATCTCAAAAGCCGACTGCTCGGCATAGGAGCGGGCCACATACGGGGTGGATGAACGTGGTTCGGCGGCCACCGCTTCCTGGGCGAAACGGAGCGCCTCCTCGGTCTGATTGCGTACCACCGCAATCACCGCGCGCAGAGCAAGTGCGGTGCCATCCTTGGGGTTGTCCTTGAGGGCCGCAACGATGTCCCGCTCGGCCTCAGCGACGCGCCCCACACTCAGGAGTAACCCCGCCCGCAGCGTGAAAAAGCGCCCAATGCGGTCTTTGGGCGAGAGTGCCTCGAGTCGGGCGAAGGCCGCGGGGAAATCGTTTCGGCGATAGGCGGCAAGCACCCCCCGCAACGCTTCCGGGTAGCGTTCCGGACGGGTATCGAGCAAAGGCGGATAATAGAGCGCCCATTCGACCGCCCGGCGGGGCTTGACCACGATGCGCCGCGCTGGGCCGCGGCCGGGCGCGGCCGCCGCGGCCTCGCCGCTCGCGATCAGCAACTGCCCGAGCCTGTTACTGAAGCGCACCCGCCCCTCGTAGACCCAAAGCGCGGTTTCCGCTTTTCCGACTTGCAGCGCAAACTCGGTGCCTTCCACCGAGGCGTTGACATAGGGGGTTTTTATACCAAGGCTGGTGGGAACGCGGCTGATGACATGCAGAAAACCTTTAAGAAGCTCGACCCACGAGGGTTTCTCGACGTGGACGGAATTCAGTGTCAGGGTTTCTCGACGTGGACGGAATTCAGTGTCAAGACCGTGCCTTCGTCGAGGTGCAGCAAGGTCTGGTTTGCGAGCACAAGCACCGCGCGGCTTGTCCGCAGCACCCGGATCTGCTGGCCCGCGCACAAGGCGTCATCGATCTGGGCCGCCTTCCAACTTCGCGCCCCGCTCGGGCTGATTTCGACCCGGCCTTGGATCGTAACGATCTTTGCGGCCGCGGGCGCACAGTTCTGCGCGAACGAGAACGGCGCAAGCAGCCAACGCCGCCACCCATAAGCACCGCGCGAGGTTTATCGTTGTTTTCATTGTTCCCCCCCTGACCAGGCGCGGTCCGCAAGCTAAGGGATGGCTGGTTCGTTCGCGTAGATTTCAGTGCTGATTCTCGACACGAGTGTGACCGAGCACTGCTTTTTTCGGTCACGCACAGAATCGCTCCAACCGATTGAAATATTGAATGACAAAACCACATCCGACTAGGGAGGACGACGGTCACGTGAATAGCTGATAAGGATGTGAGGAAGTATCATTTTGATAAATCTGGTCGGGGTGACACGATTCGAACGTGCGACTCCTGCCTCCCGAAGGCAGTGCTCTACCAGGCTGAGCTACACCCCGATGGGTAGATATTAAGAGAGGCGGCTGACCGCGAATTCCGCGAGCGCGCGCAAGGCCTCGTTGTGCCGCGAAGGCGCAAGCCCCTCGATCATCCTGAGGGCGTTCCCGGTTTCAGCACGTGCGAGTTCCGCAGTGTACGCGATAGCGCCGGTGGCTTCAATCGCCTGCATCACCGCGCGGGCGTGCGCGCGCCCCCCCTGTTCGATGGCCGTGCGAACCACGGCTCGCTGCTCCGCATTGCCGTGCAACAGGGCGTAAAGCAAGGGCAGCGTCGGTTTACCTTCCGCTAGATCATCGCCGATGTTCTTCCCCAGTTGCTCGGAGGTGGCGCTGTAGTCAAGTACGTCATCAATGAGCTGATAGGCGGTGCCCACATGCCGGCCGTAGCTGGCCATCGCCTGTTCTTCCTCGGGGCTGCCATGACTGAGGACAACCCCGAGCCGGCCGGCGGCTTCGAAGAGCTTGGCGGTCTTATTGCGGATGATGGTGAGGTAGCGGGCCTCCGTCGTCTCCGGATCATGGCAATTGACCAACTGCATGACCTCGCCTTCGGCGATGGTGTTGGTCGCATCCGCGAGGATCTCCATCACCCGCATATTGCGGACCTCCACCATCATTTGGAAGGCCCGCGAATAAAGAAAATCGCCCACCAACACGCTCGCCTCGCTTCCCCAAACCAGGTTGGCCGTTTCCTGTCCGCGGCGCATGTCCGAGGCGTCCACCACATCGTCGTGGAGCAAGGTCGCGGTGTGGATCAACTCCACGATCACGGCCATATCGATGTGATGTCGGCCCTGGTAGCCATGCGCGTGCGCGCTCAGTATCGCCAATACGGGACGCAGGCGCTTACCGCCGCTATTGACGATGTAGTGGCTAAGTTGATTGATCAGGGTAACCTCGGAATACAGGCGCGCTTTGATTAGACGATCGACGGCCGCCAGGTCTTCGGCGACCAGCGCGCGTAAGGTATCGATGTTCATGCGGTCCTGCCAGGCCCTAACACAACGGACCGGCCATTGTGCCAAGACGGGGGTTGAATTTCTACGACCCGGGGATCGGTTTTAAACGCCGCTTGCTTGTGCGCTGCGCGCGGATCTCGTAGAATCGCACACTCATCCGGTAACAGGACGATGGGATCACGGTGATGGGGAATTGACCCATGCTAGCGGTGCTCAAGACAGGCGGTAAGCAGTACGCGGTTCAGGAACAAGACACGATTTTGGTCGAACGCATCGCGGGCGATGTGGGCGCGAGCGTGGCGCTGCGCGAGGTATTACTGGTTAAAGACGGCGCGCAGGTGACCTTGGGCACGCCCGTGATCAACGGTGCGTTGGTCGAGGCCGAAATCACCGCGCAACCGCGCGCTACGAAAATCATGGTCGTTAAATTCAGGCGCCGCAAGCACTACCGTAAGCAGATGGGGCATCGGCAGAACCTCACGGAGCTTACGATTCGGGCCATCCGCGGTTCGGCGGAAATGCATGGCTAACGGAGCGTTGAAACACGATGGCACATAAAAAGGCGGGCGGCAGCACGCGTAACGGCCGGGACTCCGAATCGAAACGGCTCGGGGTCAAGCGCTTTGGGGGACAATGGGTCGAAGCGGGCAACATTCTCGTTCGGCAGCGCGGCACACGCGTTCACGCCGGGATGAACGTGGGGTGTGGCCGCGACCACACGCTGTTTGCCTTGGCACCGGGACGAGTCGTCTTCGCCCTGAAGGGGCCAAGAACCCGTACCTATGTGAGCGTAATGCCGCAATAACGCGGCGGCCATTGGCGCTCGAAAGCCCCGTCCCGGACGGGGTTTTTTTTGATGCGGTGAATGATCGGTGAAGTTTGTCGACGAAGCGCGGATCCGCGTCGAGGCGGGGGCCGGGGGGGATGGTTGCCTGAGCTTTCGCCGTGAGAAGTTCATCCCCTTCGGAGGTCCGAACGGGGGGGATGGCGGGGATGGCGGCCATGTCGTTCTGGAAGTCGCCGAGGGCCTGAACACGCTCGTGGAATTTCGTTATAAGCGCCGGTTTTGCGCGCAAAACGGGCAAGCAGGCATGGGTAAGGACTGCTCGGGACATGCCGGCGCCGATTGCATCGTCCGGGTCCCCGCGGGGACGGTGGTTTACGACGCCGACAGCGATGAGTTGCTAGGCGATCTCGTGGCTCCCAAGCAATCCCTCGTGGTGGCGCGGGGCGGACTGCACGGCATAGGGAATACGCGTTTTAAGAGCAGCACCAACCGCGCGCCGCGCAAGATCACCCATGGCCAACCGGGCGAAGCCCGCAATCTACGCATAGAGCTCAAACTGCTGGCCGATGTGGGCCTCATGGGCATGCCGAATGCCGGTAAATCGAGTCTCATTCGAGCAGTGTCGGCGGCGCGCCCTAAAGTCGCTGGCTATCCTTTCACCACGCTTTATCCGCACCTCGGTGTGGTGCGCGTCGATATCGACCGCAGTTTCGTCATCGCCGATGTGCCGGGCCTCATCGAAGGGGCCGGTGAGGGCGCGGGCCTCGGCGTGCGGTTCTTGAAGCATTTAGCGCGTACCCGGCTGCTATTGCATGTGGTCGATATCGGGACACCGAATCTAGTGGAGGACATCGTCGCCAGGATCCGGGCGGCGGCGGAGGAAATCGGTAAGTTCAGCGAGCAACTCTATGCGCGAGAGCGCTGGTTGGTCCTCAACAAAGTGGATTTGCTGCCGGGCGCCGATCGTAAAGCATGCCCTGGAGGAGTCATCGCGGCCTTGGCGTGGACCGGGCCGGTGTTCGAGGTCTCGGCCTTGAGCGGCGAAGGTTGTCCGGCGCTCGTCTATGCGGTCCAGGCGCGGCTGGACGCGCTGAGCCGATCGGGGCAAGCCGCGGCGTGCGCGCAACAATGAGCACGGGGCTGGAGAGAACAGATCTCGGCGCCTCCAGGCGCTGGGTGGTTAAGATCGGTAGCTCGCTCGCCACCAATAATGGCGCGGGTCTGCGCGCCGAATCCCTCGGGATCTGGGTAGCGCAGATGGCAGTGCTCTGCCGCCAAGGGCGCGAGATCGTGGTGGTGACATCGGGCGCCGTCGCCGAAGGCGTGGTCCGGCTCGGCTGGGCGAACCGGCCACACGCCCTGCATGAGCTTCAGGCCGCCGCGGCCATCGGTCAGATGGGGCTCATCCAGACCTACGAAGCGTGTTTTCAGCGTCATGGCTTGCACACGGCACAAGTGCTCCTGACCCATGCGGACTTGGCGCACCGGCAGCGCTATCTGAACGCCCGTAGCACGCTGCGCACGCTTTTGGCGCTTCGGGTCGTACCGGTGGTTAACGAGAACGATACCGTGGCCACCGAAGAGATCCGGCTAGGGGACAACGATACGCTCGCGGGGCTTGTGTCTAATCTCATCGAGGCCACGCTACTCGTGGTCCTGACCGATCAGGAGGGCTTACACGAACGCGATCCGCGCGCCGATCCGCAAGCCCGGCTCATCCCGCGGGCATGCGCCGCCGATCCCGCGCTGGCCGCCATGGCGGGAGAGGGCGACCGGCTCGGACGCGGCGGTATGCGCACGAAACTCAGGGCGGCGGCGCTCGCGGCACGCTCCGGTACGGCGACTATTATCGCTTCGGGCCATACGCCCGAGGTCCTGCTCGGGATCGCCGCCGGTGCGGAGACGGGCACCTTGCTCGTCCCCGGTCAGGGTCCGCTGGCAGCCCGCAAACAGTGGCTCGCCGGGGGCCTGAAACCACGCGGCCGCTTGGTCTTGGATGCGGGTGCCGCGCGCGTGCTGCTTGAGGCCGGGCGCAGCTTGCTGGCCGTGGGCGTGACCGCGGTCGAAGGCGACTTTGGGCGCGGTGAACTGGTCAGTTGCGCGGACCCAGAGGGGCGGGAGATCGCGCGCGGACTTATCAATTACTCAGCGCAGGAGACGGCGCGGATTAGAGGCCAAGCGAGCGACCGCATCGAGACCGTTTTAGGCTACGTGGATGAGCCGGAGCTCATCCACCGTGATAATCTGGTAATTCTCTAGTAGATCTCTGCTAGCGGGAACCTGAGGCTGGCGCGCTACCCCAAGGCGCGGATCGCGAGATGCAGGCGCGTTTTATGCCGCGCCGCCTTGTTCTTATGAATGATTCGCTTGGTCGCCATGCGATCGATAATGGGCACCGCCGCCTTATAGCTCGCGGTGGCGCCGTCCTTGTCGTTTTGCCGAATCGCGCGCACGACCTTCTTGATCATCGAACGCAGCAGGGAACGCCGGCTGACGTTGCTTGCCCGGTGTTTCTCCGCTTGCCGGGCGCGTTTGCGAGCAGAGGGACAATTAGCCAACCTGATCTCCAATACCAATGTGGTAAGCGGGCCGGAACTATGCGTATTCCACGCACCGATGTCAATAACTGCGATATCTGCCCGCCGGTTCCTGTGCTATCGTTGTGAGCGGCCATTAATTCTGAATACCCCGCCATTTTACGGTGGGCACTTTAGCATTGGGGTTTCCAAAGGGGAGTAGTGCAACTCTCCCCTTTGGTCAAGGGCGGGGTTCATACCCGCCCGCGAAGTAAAATTGATTTCAGGGGCGACACGCTGAGCATACGCTTATTTCGTTCCACCGCGACCGTGGGGGGTATGACCGTGATCTCGCGCGTGTTGGGGTTCATGCGCGACATGGTCGTCGCGACGCTCTTCGGCGCGGGTTCTGTGGCAGACGCGTTTTTTGTGGCGTTTCGCATCCCCAATCTTTTCCGGCGCCTGTTCGCGGAAGGGGCCTTCTCACAAGCGTTCGTGCCGGTCTTGTCGGAGTACAGAAACCAGCGAACGCAAGCGGAGACCAAACATCTCGTCGATCACACCGCGGGCGCCCTCGCCGGGTGGCTGGGATTAGCGACCGTGGTCGGTATCGTGACGGCGCCCGTTCTGGTGCTGGTGTTTGCTCCCGGATTTACGGCCAATCCGGACAAATACGCGTTGACCGTCGAGATGCTCAAGATCACCTTTCCGTATCTGCTGTTTATCTCGCTCGCGGGGTTCGCCTCCGGTATCCTGCAGACCTACGGACGTTTTGCCGTGCCGGCCTTTACCCCGGCGTTTTTGAACCTCAGCATCATCGGCGCGGCGATCTGGCTCGCGCCCCATATGCAGCAGCCGGTCGTGGCCTTGGCCTGGGGGGTTTTCTTGGGCGGCGCGGTGCAATTGTTATTTCAACTGCCGTTCTTGCTACCGCTGAAACTGCTCCCCCGGCCGCGCATCAAGCGCGGCGATGAAGGCGTCCAGCGTATACTGACGCTGATGGGACCCGCGATTTTCGGGGTCTCGGTGACCCAGATCAATCTCCTTATCGACACGTTGCTCGCGTCGTTTTTAATCACCGGGAGCGTCTCGTGGCTGTACTATTCGGACCGGCTGGTGGAATTTCCCCTGGGGGTGTTTGGGATCGCGTTGGCGACGGTTATCTTGCCGAGCCTCGCCGACAAGCACACCCGCGGCTCAGCCGAGTCGTTCGCCGGCACCCTCGATTGGGCGCTGCGGTGCGTGCTCGTCATTGCTGTGCCGGCGGCGCTCGGCATCGCGCTCCTCGCGGGTCCAATGCTGTGCACGCTGTTCCAATACGGTGAATTCAGCGCACACGATGTCGAGATGTCCGCGCGCAGTCTGATCGCCTTTGCTTTCGGACTTCTCGCTTTCGTATTCATCAAGGTGCTCGCGCCGGGATATTATGCCCGCCAAGATACCCGCACCCCGGTCCGCGTGGGTGTGATCGCCATGCTGACGAATATATTGCTCAACGCAGTGCTCATTTGGCCGCTGGCGCATGCGGGATTGGCCCTGGCGACTTCGCTGAGCGCCTATATTAACGCGGCCTTGTTGTACCGTGGTTTGCATCAAGCGAACATTTACCGGCCGCTCCCCGGATGGGGCATGTTTCTCGCGCGTGTGATCGCGGCCGCGGCGCTCATGATCCTTTTGTTACTGCTCGGCCGTGGAGAGATCGGCGAGTGGCACCATTGGACCGCCACCGAGCGGGCGCTACGGCTGGTCGCATTGATCGCCTCGGCGGGGTTCGTGTATGTAGGCGCGTTGTGGGTGGGTGGATTGCGGTGGGAACATATGCGCGCGTTTCACCCCTCGGTATAATCGCAGTACGTGCAGCGATGGAATTGATCCGGCGAATCGCGGGCCTGCCGCCAAGTCAGCGCGGGTGCGTGGCCAGCGTTGGAAATTTCGATGGCGTGCACTTGGGCCATCAAGCCGTTTGCTCCGAGATCAAACGTGTTGGGGAGCGCCTCGGTTCGGCGACCGCGGTGATCGTCTTCGAACCGCAACCCCAGGAGTACTTCCAGCCTGACGCCGCCCCGCCGCGCTTGACGCGGCTGCGGGAAAAGTACGAGCTATTTAAAGCTCAGGATATTGATCGATTCGTTTGCCTGCGTTTCGACCAAGCGTTCGCGGAGCTACCGGCACAGGCATTCGTGAAACAGATTTTGGTGTCCGGGCTCGGGGTGCGGAGCGTGGTGGTCGGCGATGATTTTCGCTTCGGCAAGGGACGCCAAGGCGATTATGGGATGCTGGTTGCCTTGGGATCGCGCTACGGGTTTAATGTGGTGCAACCGCCGGTGTTTAAGATCGCCGGGCAGCGCGTTAGCAGTACCCATGTGCGCCGGGCGCTGGCCGAGGGGGACATGCCGCGCGCGCGGCAACTGCTCGGCCGCGGTTACGCGATCCGTGGCCGGATAGCCCACGGACAGAAGCGAGGTCATGGGTTCGGGTTCGCGACGGCCAATATCGAGCTGCGCCGAAACCGATCGCCGCTGCGGGGGATCTTCGCCGCAAGGGTGAGCGGGCTCGGGGGGACGCCCTTGCCGGGGGTGGCGTATCTCGGTTCCAAGCCCGCGTTCGGCGGAACCCGCGATCTATTGGAGGTACATATTTTTGATTTTTCTCAAGACTGCTATGGAAAGTACGTGGCCGTGGAGTTTGTCGCTAAGCTGAGGGATGATCGGCGCTTCGACTCGGTGGAAGCCCTGACACACCAAATAGCGCTCGACGCCGTGCAAGCCAGAAGACTATTGAAACAAGTGCGCGCCTGCGACGATCTCCTCGTATGAGCGACTATAAGAAGACGCTGAACCTGCCGCGCACGAACTTTCCCATGCGGGCCAATCTTGCCGAGCGCGAGCCGGCGATGCTAAAACGCTGGCAGGATCTCGGCCTGTACCCGCGCATTCGCGCATGCCGCAAAGGCGCCCAGGACTATGTTCTCCATGACGGGCCGCCGTATGCGAACGGAGATATCCATATCGGACATGCGGTCAACAAAGTGCTCAAGGACATCATCGTCAAGGCAAGAACGCTAAGCGGTTTCAACGCGGAGTATGTTCCCGGGTGGGATTGCCACGGTCTGCCCATCGAATTGATGGTGGAACAGCACTCAGGTAAAGCGGGTGAGCAGATTTCGGCCAAAGCCTTTCGTGAGGCTTGCCGCGCCTACGCTCGCGCGCACGTCGATAAGCAGCGCGCGGATTTCATCCGGTTGGGCGTTTTCGGCGACTGGGACCAGCCCTATCTGACGATGGATTACCGTTACGAGGCCGATATCATCCGCGCCCTCGGCCGCATTATTCAGGGAGGCCATCTGCAGCGCGGCGTTAAACCCGTGCACTGGTGTACGGATTGCGGATCGGCCTTGGCTGAAGCAGAGGTCGAGTATCAAGACCGCGACTCGCCCGCCATCGATGTGCGTTTTGCGGTGTTGGACGAGGCCAGCCTTTTGGAACGCTGCCATCATCTCCCCGAGCACGAGGGGAGCGGGCCTCTGTCGGTGGTCATTTGGACTACCACGCCGTGGACCCTACCGGCCAATCACGGGGTGGCCGTCAATCCGGAGCTCGACTACGCGGTGGTACAATGCCAGGGGCCGCGCGGTGTCGAGCGCCTGGTGCTGGCCGATGCCTTGATGAAGGACACCCTGTATCGCTATGGCATCGAAGAGTATCGAGTCATTGCCTACAGCGGTGGCCAGGCGCTCGAGGGTTTGGTCTTGCAACACCCGTTTTACCGCCGCGAAGTGCCTGTCATTCTCGCGACCCATGTCACAACCGAGGCCGGCACCGGCGCTGTACACACCGCGCCCGGCCACGGCCAAGACGACTATGTTTTGGGTAAGCGCTATGGCTTAGCGGTGGACAACCCCGTCGGCGGTGACGGGCGCTTTATTCCGGGCACGGAGCTCTTCGCGGGCGAGCATGTGTGGGCCGCCAATGAACATATCATTCAGGTACTGAAAGCGCGTGGCGCGCTCGTGCACCATGAGGTTTTCAGGCATAGCTATCCGCACTGTTGGCGGCATCGCACGCCGATCATTTTCCGGGCGACACCGCAATGGTTCATCAGCTTGGACGCGCAGGGGCTGCGATCCCAGGCCTTGGCCGAGATCGCGAGGGTGAGTTGGATCCCGGAGTGGGGCCGGGTGCGTATCCACGGCATGGTCGAGAAGCGCTCGGACTGGTGTATTTCCCGTCAGCGCACCTGGGGCGTGCCGATGGCCTTGTTCGTTCACAGAACCACCGGTGAGTTACATCCCGACACCGGTCAATTGATCGAGGAAGTCGCCCGGCGCATCGAGCAGGACGGCATCGATGCGTGGCACGATCTTGATACCACCGATCTGCTCGGCGAGGATGTGGCCTACTATGACAAGGTGACCGATACGCTCGACGTATGGTTCGATTCGGGGGTTACCCATACCTGCGTGTTGCAAAACGATGACCGCTTGCACTATCCGGCCGATCTGTATCTCGAGGGCTCCGATCAACATCGCGGCTGGTTCCAGTCCTCCCTGCTCACGGCGGTCGCGTTGCACGGTGTCGCGCCGTATAAGGCTGTATTGACGCATGGATTCACGGTTGATGCCGAGGGCATGAAAATGTCCAAGTCGCGGGGCAACGTCGTCGTTCCTCAGGAGGTCGTGAATACGCTCGGCGCCGATGTCTTGCGGCTTTGGGTCGCGGCGACCGACTACAAGGCCGAGATGGCGGTGTCGGACGAAATCCTGAAACGCATCGCCGATGCCTACCGGCGTATTCGCAATACGGCCCGTTTTCTGTTAGCCAATCTGGAGGGCTTCGACCCTGCTCACCCCGCGGCGCCCGACGAGATGCTCATGCTCGACCGCTGGGTGCTGGCCCGCGCCGCGCGCTTGCAGCAAGACGTGATTAACGCCTACGAGCAGTTTCAATTCCACCTCATCTACCAGAAAGTGCACAGGTTTTGCGCGCTGGAATTGGGGAGCTTCTATCTCGATATTATCAAGGACCGTCAGTACACGATGCCGCGCGAGAGCCTGGGACGGCGCTCGGCGCAGACCGCCATGTATCATATCGTCGAGGCGTTCACGCGCTGGCTGGCCCCGATTCTGAGCTTCACCGCGGATGAGATCTGGACTTACATTCCAGGTCACCGGGGCGAGTCGGTATTCCTAGAACAATGGTATCAAGCGCCGCGCACCCCGGAAGACCGTTTTGATCCCCCTCTTTGGGAGCGGGTGATCACGGTGCGCGAGGTCGTCGCGAAGGAGCTCGAGGGTTTGCGGGTCGCGGGCCGGATCGGATCATCGCTGGATGCCGAGGTGCACCTTTATTGCAACGGTGCGCTATTCGATTCCTTAACCGCCTTCGAAGATGAGCTGCGGTTTGTCATGATCACAAGCGCCGCGCAGGTCCATGCGCTCACTCAGGCCGGGCCACAAACAAAGGATACGGCGATCCCGGAGCTTAAGCTCGCGGTGTTACCCTCGGCGCAACCGAAGTGCGGCCGTTGTTGGCACCATCGGCACGATGTCGGCGCCAACGCGGCCTTCCCGACCTTATGTGGCCGTTGTGTGAAAAACGTAAACGGTCCGGGCGAAATCCGGCGTTATGCGTAGGCGAGTTGGATGAAGGTGAACGGCAAGAACAGAGACTGTGCTAAAGCCGGGGTGGAGACGAACCTGGCGAGCGCCCCAGGCAGCGCCGGCAGGTGGCTCTTGCTCGCGACCGGAATTGTCATACTGGATCGGGTGACCAAAGTCCTCGCGAGTCAGTATTTGACGCTGCACGAACCGCAGGCGCTGTTTCCGTCGCTCAATCTAACGCTGGTCCACAATACCGGCGCCGCCTTCAGCATCCTCGGGCAAGCGGGTGGCTGGCAACGGTGGCTGTTTATTTTTTTGGCGACCGCCGTCAGTCTAGGCATCGTGGTATGGTTACTCAAAACGCCGGCCGAGCGGCCGTGGTTCGCGTACGCGCTGGCACTTATCCTTGGGGGCGCGGTAGGCAATCTTTGGGATCGAGTAGTTTCCGGTTACGTCGTGGATTTTATCGATGTCTATTACGGAGCTTGGCACTGGCCTGCTTTCAATATCGCGGATGCCGCCATCACGGTGGGGGCGGCGATGATCTTATATGACGGTTTGAAACGCGATGTATCGACATAAGGGTTTAGAAATCGTAGTGTGGCTAAATATAATGAGCGGCAGGATAGTGCTGTGATGAAAATTGTGCTAGCGAACCCGCGCGGTTTTTGCGCCGGAGTCGACCGCGCCATCGGTATCGTCGAGCGGGCCTTGGAATTGTACGGCGCGCCGGTTTATGTACGCCACGAGGTAGTGCATAACAAATATGTCGTGGACGGATTGCGCGAGAAAGGAGCGATATTCGTGGACGAGCTTCAGGATGTTCCGGATGATTCGGTGGTCATTTTCAGCGCCCATGGCGTCGCCAAAGCGGTGCGGGATGAGGCCGCGGGCCGCCGACTGCGCGTCTTCGACGCGATTTGTCCGCTGGTGACCAAGGTGCACATGGAGGTGGGCCACTACCAAGACGAGGGAAGGGAGTGCATTCTGATTGGCCATGCCGGCCACCCGGAGGTCGAAGGCACCCTGGGGCAGTACCGGCGCGGCGATGGGGCAGGCGGCATGTACCTGGTGGAATCCGTCCAAGATGTCTGGGACCTGCAAGTGAGAACCCCGGACTGCATCGCCTTCGTGACGCAAACCACGCTGTCGATGGACGATACGGCGGAGGTTATCGATGCCCTAAGAGAGCGTTTCCCGAAAATCATCGGACCGAAGAAAGAGGACATCTGTTACGCCACGCAAAACCGCCAGGACGCGGTGAAGCGAATGGTCAAGGAATGTGACGTGATTCTCGTGGTCGGATCGCAAACCAGCTCGAACTCCACCCGCCTCAAAGAGATCGCGGAAAAGCAAGGGATCCCCGCGTACTTGATCGATAGCGCGACCGAAATCGAACATGCATGGATAAACAACAAACAGACCGTAGGGGTGACGGCGGGAGCATCGGCACCCGAGGTGCTGGTCGAGCAGGTGGTGCAAAAGCTAAAGGAATGGGGTGGCAGGACGGTTTTGGAAGCGCCCGGCATACGCGAACAAGTCGTGTTCAGTCTCCCGAGGGAGCTCGCCAAGAGTTCCACTGCGGACGTAACGCTGACGTAACTCGGACCATCGCGGCGCCCCGCCGGGATTAGTGATCACGTTATTGCGATAAGCCTATCGGTTGGGAGACTGAACCTCCCGAACGCCGATACATTACGGTCGTCGAATGCTTGCTGACTGCATCGTAGTGGGCGGGGGTGTGATCGGAATGCTCACCGCGTGGGAACTGGCCAAGGCAGGGTGTAAGGTCGTCCTTCTCGAACGCCATCGCCTGGGACAGGAGGCATCCTGGGCCGGAGCAGGCATACTCGGGGCGCTGCCGCCTTGGAGCATCCCGAACGCGCTCGATCCTCTCCTGTGCTGGAGCCAGGTCCATTATCCGGAGTTGGCTCGCGAGCTCCGCGATCTCACCGGCATCGATTGCGAATGGGTGCAATCGGGGCTCCTGCTGCTCGACGCGGCGCTCAACAGCGAAACCTCGTCCTGGGCTACACAACATAGCCGTGATCGCTGCGAGATCCTCGGCCCTGCGGAACTACAGGCTCTGGAACCGCGGGTGCGTGCATCCGACCAGACCCTGCGGTGGCCTAGCGTGGCCCAGATCCGTAACCCGCGGTTGCTGCGTGCCCTCGCGGCCGTGACGCGTCAAGCCGGGGTTGGTATCTACGAGAACGCGCAGGTGTCTTCAGTTACCGTGTCCCGTCATCGGGTCGTCGGTGCGAATAGCAGCGCGGGTCGCTTTTCGAGCGAAACGGTCATTGTCGCTGCCGGCGCATGGAGCGGCCAACTACTCGCCGGACTGCCCTTTCCCCCGGCGCTGGTGCCGGTACGTGGTCAAATGCTTCTCTTCGAAACCCCCACCCCGCTTTTCCACCATATCCTGCTGCGCGAGGAAATCTACGCCGTGCCCCGCGCCGACGGGCGTGTCCTGATCGGTAGCACGCTTGAGCGTGTGGGATTCGACAAGTCGGTCACGTCGGGGGCTCGATCCGTTTTGGAAGCGGCCGCGTTCGGACTGGTTTCGGAACTAGAGCAAACGAAATTCGCGGGGCATTGGTCGGGTTTGAGGCCCTATGCACAACGCGACACACCGATCATCGCGGCCCATCCCGCGATTCGCGGGCTGTATGCGAATACGGGGCATTATCGATTGGGAGTGACCTTGGCGCCGGGATCGGCGCGCTTAGTCGCGGACTTGATTTTGGTACGCTCGCCGGTCGTCGATCGGGAAGTGTTTGCTTGGCCGGGTTTTGAGCGCGCGCGCCGGGAGGGTGCAAGCAGCCGGCGCTAGGCGTACACTAACGATCACACTCGAGCGGAGCCCCTTAAGCGCAGTCGATGCTCGTTCACGATGAATCCGCCGCCGTTCACCTATTGCAACGGCAAGCAATCAAGCCTACGGCTCAGCGCGTGGAGATCGCGCTGCTGTTGCTGCAAGAGCATCAACACTTATCGGCCGAACAGGTGCTCGAGCGGCTTCGGCGCCGCGGCAAAGCGGTATCCAAGGCTACCGTGTACAACACCCTGCGGCTTTTCGCGGCGCGCGGGATCGTCCAGCAGGTCATCGTCGATCCGGAACGGGTGTTTTATGATTCGAATACTAGCGATCACTTTCATTTCTACAACGTAGACCAGGGCGCTTTGATCGACCTCGCTCCCGATGAACTGCACATTCCGGAGCTTCCGGCTTTGCCTTCTGGAACCGTGCAAGAAGCCGTGGATGTTATCGTAAGGATTCGTGATAAGTAATGTTATTTTATAAGATCACCCCATTGAGTATACTTGCATTGACGCCGGTGTAGCTCAGTCGGTAGAGCAACTGATTCGTAATCAGTAGGTCGGGGGTTCGATTCCTCTCGCCGGCACCAACAAAATCAATAGCTTACGCACAATCCCCGCCCGCTAACCAGCAGATTGGGACACTGGCGGGACACTTGACCCCAAGAACCACCAGCAATGCGGCCATCATCTTGCCCCCCCGCACTTGGCGCCTCGGGCCGATGAATAGCCCAATAATTTCCCCGATTCTGGACCGAACACTATCGTGATTGACTATCCACCGGCTGTTCGGTACTTTCTTGCTTGACAAAAAAGGGCGTTTATTTGTCCTATACGCGGAAACGCTCGTCGTTGGGAATCCGGCGAGACCACTGCGTAAACGCAAGGGGGAAGGCACGAAGTGAGCGGCCTGGAGATCAGCACTAAGAAGCGCCTCATCCTGGCGGCGGGACGATCCCACCCCGATCTTGCGGCACAGATCGCTAAGGAACTCGGCACGTCGCTCGCCGACATCGAGTTCACCGACTACCCCAGCGGCGAGGTGAAGATCCGCTTCGGCGAGAACGTGCGCGGATCCGATGTTTTCGCGTTCCAGACCCACCACGCGCCGCTCAACGATGCCATCATGGAGCAGCTCGTGATGATCGACGCGGCAAAGCGCGCGTCGGCAAAGCGCATCAGCGCCGTCATCCCCCTCTACGGTTACGCGCGCCAGGACAAGAAGCACCTCGGTCGCGAGCCGATCACGGCGAAGCTCGTCGCGGACCTGCTCACCGCAGCGGGAGCAGATCGAGTGCTGTCAGTTGATCTGCACGCGGCACAGATCCAGGGGTACTTCGACAAGCCGTTCGACCACCTGACCGCGATGCCGCTATTCCAGAAGTACTTCCAAGAGCGGATCGGCAGCGACTTCGTCGTCGTGACGCCGGATGCGGGGCGCATCAAGGTCGCCGAGAAATTCGCGCGCCGTTTGCACGCCGACCTGGCGATCCTGCACAAGCGCCGGCGGCTCGACGTGAAGAACGTCAGCGAGACGACCAAAGAAGTCATCGGTGAAGTGCGCGGCCGTCGCTGTCTGTTGGTGGACGACCTGATCGATACCGCCGGCACCATCACGCAAGGCGCTGAGGTGTTGATGGAGTTCGGCGCGACCGAGGTCTTCGCGTGCGCGACGCATGGCGTGCTTTCGGACCCTGCGACCGACCGCATCAAGAACTCACCGATCACCGAGCTGGTCATCACCGACACCGTGCCCCTGCCGCCCGAGAAGCAGATCGACAAGATCACCGTGCTCTCGATCGCGCCGCTGGTTGCGCGCACGATCAAAGCCGTGTTCGAAGACGAATCCGTCAGCGTGATCTTCGAAGGCGACAACTAAGCAACCCCGCGTCACAGTGTTTCCAGTGCGGGCTAGCTAGACGTCATAGTGTCTCGAAATGTGGCGCCTCGGGCCAATGAATCGACCGAATATATCTCCATTCGTCACCACCGACTCGCGTGATTGACACGCTACAGCTTCAGCAGTACTTTCCCTTTTGAGGAAAAAGGAACTCACTCGTAATTTAAGAGTAAATCGAGTAATCCAGTTAAAGTCCGAATAATCAGCAGTGTTTTTAAACCTGGCCTGAATTACTGATTAAGAATTATCAATAGAACTCGCTCAGACTGAGCCAACAGGAGAAAAACTATGATTAATACCGACCAGATTAAGCCTGATATGCCCGTTGTCTGCTCCCAAGACGGCCAGTTTGCCACTGTCGATCACATGGAGGGGCCGTATACCATCAAGCTGACGAAAGATAAGACCGGTCAGCACCATTACATTCCAGTAAGCTGGGTAACCTCAACCAAGGCCGGCAAGGTTAAAATAGATCGTCCAGGGGACCAGGCGATGCGGGAGTGGTCGAAAACTCCGCCAATCTCATAGGCTAATGTCTTCACGCGGGGTATAGGAAATTTAAACGCCCAATTTGTGAGCCATTTTCTATGTGCGCAGTCGCACAGACCGGTTTTAGTTATGTGTGTATATTTGAAACTGAGGCAAGGGGATTTAATGCGGGGTATGCAGTGCGTCGCAGTGCTCGGTTTCCTATTGCCGGGTGGAGATATCTTCGGGAGGTACCATCAAAGGGTGTGTAAAAAGGTGAAGGCGATGTACCCTTTCTGTAGTAACCGACAAAGAACGGGCTGGCAGGCCCGAGAGAAAGGAGCACA
>MUGK01000081.1 GCA_002007425.1 Chromatiales bacterium USCg_Taylor
CACGGTGATATCCAGCGAAAAGCAAAAAACTCACTAAACCCTATGTCCGACGCCATTTCCCGCCGCTTACCCCCAGAATTTATGCAACTGGAAGGTGTAATAGAACGGAACGGCCACTGGTCCTACTGTGTCACAACCCGCTGAAGGGCGCTCTGCTTCGCCGGAATCGGGCTCAAAATGCTAATTTACTCCCGTGTAAACTCCGCTTTTTCGCCCGATTCCGCCTCCCATGCATCCCTTGATCGACATGTGACACAGTAGGACTAGGGGGCGTCTCGCAGCGCCGAGGCTATGGACTCCTTGGCGCCGATGGCCGCGAACAACCCGGCCGCAAGCCCGACCAGTCCGGCCGCCCCGAACGCCAACGCAACGGTCGTGGTGGAGACCGTGAAAATCGGAAACAGGGTCCCGACGCGCGCGGCGAAGGCCTTGGCGACCGGAAAGGTCAAGCCGATCCCGAGCAGGCCGCCGGAGACGGACAGGAATAAGGATTCGCCCACGGATCAGCCCAAGCACGTGCCTGGAACCAATCCCAGGGCTTGCAGCGTGGCGTACTCGCGCCGTCGTTCCCGCACGGCCATCGTCATGGTGTTCGCCGCCACGGCGAGGATGATGGCGATGACGAACAGCGATACAATTTGAACCACAACCAAGATCGCCTCCGTCATGGCGACGAACCCGAGTTGAAAGGCCTTCTCGGTCTCGGTCAGCGTCTCCGCCATCGAGTTCTTGAAAAGCGCATCAATGTCCCGGGACACCCGGGCCGCCTCAACTGCGCGCTGCAAGCCGATGATGTAGATGCCGACGTGGTCCTGGCGTCCGCCGGGCTGCTTCTTCTGCTCCTCATTGAGATAGTTCCAATGGAAGAACAGATTCGTCTCGTCGATTTTCGGCTCGGCGCCGGTATAAATCCCGCGCAGCACAAACCGCCACTCCCCAGGATAAATCGTACCCCGCAACGGGACTACATCGCCGACTTTCCAGCCGTATTGTTCCGCGACCCTGCGGCCGGCGATGGCACCGCCTTGGTCTTTTAGAAATGCACTCAACGCATCGGGCGGCAGGACGAATTCCGGATATAAGGCCAAGTAGCTTTTCGGTTCAATGGCGAATTGCGGGAAGAAATTCTTCTCATCGATATAAACTCCCGCGAACCAATTGGCGTAGCTCACCGTGGCCACCCCGGCGATCTGGCGAATGCGCTGGAGGTAGCTGATGGGCAGCGGAAAGATGAGCGAAATCGCGTTGCGGGTGATGAGCCGCTTGGCGGAGGTTGCCTCGGCGCCCGCATACCAGGCATCGACCACGGTGCGCAGCAGCCCGAAAGCCACGATGGCGATCATGATTCCAGCCAAGGTTAACGCCGAGCGCAGGCGGTGTCGCAAAAGGTTCCGCGCTACTAATCCGAAAAAGAACAGGCCCGACATGACAGGCTCAATCGATCCGCCGCTTAAATTAGACGCTTCATTGATGAGCTCTCCTTTATCCAACTGCATGATCGCATGAGCGGAAGCGGCGGCAAGGTGGTCGTGGGTCACCAAGATGATGGTCTTGCCCAAATCACGGTTCAGCCGCCCAAGCAAGGCCAACACCCCGCGGGCCGAGTTACGGTCGAGATCACCCGTCGGCTCATCGGCGACGATGAGCGCCGGATCCGTGACCACCGCGCGCGCAATCGCAACCCGTTGCTGCTCCCCGCCGGAAAGCTGCCCTGGGTAATGGTCCTTGCGTTCCTCGAGATCCACCAGGCGTAAGACCAACTCGATATGCTCGCGCCGCTCGCGCTTCGTGAGCCGCGTGAGCAGCAGCGGCAGCTCGACGTTCTCAAAGGCGGTCAGCACGGGTAATAAATTATAGAACTGAAACACGAAGCCAACGTTCGCCGCGCGCCAGCCCGCGAGCGCCGATTCGTCCAGGCGGGTGATATCGACACCGCCGATACGGATAGCTCCCGCATCGGGATGATCGATCCCCGCAATCAAATTCAGTAACGTGCTCTTACCGGATCCGGAGGGTCCCATGAGCGCAACGAAATCCCCTTCCGCGATGGCCAGATTGATGCCGCTGAGCACCGGGATCCGCCGATCGCCGCGGCGGTAGGACTTGGAAACATCGGCCACCTCGACCATCGTCCCCATCGGCAACTCACAAAGGTTCGATGCGCACCCTGGCGCCGTCGCTGACCGGCGCCGGAGGATCGATCACGACCTGATCGCCTTCCCGCAACTCTCCGCGCACGATGAGCCTGTCGCCCAAGACTTGCGCGGATCCCATGACCACCTCCTGCACGCGCTCGCCACGCACCCGAAATACCACTTGTTGCTGATGGCGGCGGACCACGGCTGCGCGCGGGATCGTCAACACCGGGCGGGTCTCACCGGCGGACAATTCCCGCGACAAGAAGGCAACCTTCGCGCTCATCTCCGGCAAGATGCGTGGGTCGGGATCGACAAATCCAATCTTAACCAGCACCGTGGCCTTGCTCCTATCCACGGTCGGTACTATGCTCCGCACCATCGCCGCCAGCCGAAGATCGGGTAAGGCGTCCAATTGCACCTCGCACGGCTGCCCCACGCGCACGCTCGGAAAATTGGACTCGGCCACGTCCGCCTCAACCTGTAGTGAACCCATGTCGGCTAATGAAACCACGGCCCCCTTCGACTGATCGGTTGATGCCAAGGGCGCCACGATGTCGCCGAGGTCCGCGTACTTTCTAAGAATCACGCCATCGAAAGGAGCGCGGATCGAGGTGTACTCCACGGCCACTTCGGTCTCTTGCAGGGCGCTATCCGCGGCCGCGACCGACGCCCGGGCGCTCGCGAGGGCGGCTTGGGCTTTTTTCAATCGCGCCTGCGCGGCGTCGTAGTCTTCCCGCGTGGCGAATTGCTTCGTTACCAGTTTAGCGGTTCGTTCAAACATCAAACGCGATTCATCAAGCGCCGCGGCGCCTCGTTGACTTGCGCGCGCGCCACGTCCACGTTCGCCGCCGCGCGGTTCCTGCTCGCGAGGAGATCGCGATTCTCCAAACGGGCAAGCACTTGCCCTACTATTACCCGGCTGCCCTCTTCGACGTGCAAGGACTCCAAGCGTCCGGTCGCCTTGGATGCGACATCCGCCTTGCGCTGCGGAACCACGTAACCCGTCGCATTGAAGAGCGTGTGTGCCTGAGCCGGAAAGGTGCTTGACACCATGGCGACCTTGACGCTCACCGCCCCGTCCAGCCACGCCTTACCCATCAGAGTCGCTAAAATCGCGATGATAATCGCACCTGCCGCCAGGTACATCGCCCTGACGGGCTTGCGTAGCGCATGCGCACCAGGTTTGGCGCCGGGGTCGATACGGAGCTTGGAATAATCTTCCATTTATACCCCGCGGTCTTGCCGCGGGTGCCTTAGCGATGGGGTTTCCAAAGGGGAGAAGCGCAGCTCTCCCCTTTGGTCAAGGGCGGGGTTCATACCCAGCCCGCGAAGTATATTGATTATTCCACGTTAGACCGCGAGATGCGCGCGCGCGCCGCTTGGATCACCTCCAGGTTACCCGTGAGGAGCCGGCGGTGATCGCGCGCGAGCACGCTGGATTTTTTCGCCAGCTCGGCCGCCCGGTCCCAGTAACCTTGTTGCAGCCTCAATACCGCGAGCCGGTGCCAGAGCCAGGGGTTACGGGGTTCGATCCGAAGCGCCCGCTCGAGCGTCGCTGCCGCTTGCTCGCCATGACCGGCGTCGGCCTGCGAGCGGGCCAAACGCAGTAAGGCCGCGACCGCTGGACTCACCATGGACGCGGCCGGCGCCGCGGAGATCCCGGCGCCTTCGCTCTCAGCGGCGGCGGTTAATGCATTCCAGGGCTGAATGGGCGCGCCGACATCAACCAGGGCCGCCACCAAAACGGTCCCCAGAAATCGACGCCGAAGTTTCACCACAAAAATTCTCGCGGGGCGCGCGCATAATCGCTCTCTTGGCGCCAATCGCACGGCGCATGTCTGGAAGGAATAAAGGGCGTGATGAAGGGATAGCGCCGGGATCCGGGGCAGGACGGCGTGGTACGCGCCATCCCCGGGGCGTCCACCCACTGCCACTCCACGCCACGCGGCACCGCCAGATCGAGGGGGGCCGGAGGGCGTTCCTTCATCACCTCGTACCATACCCGCATGGCGCCCGACGCGCCTGTCAATCCGATCGGCCGATTATCATCGGCTCCCAACCAAACCGCGGCCAGCACATCCGATCCGAAGCCCACGAACCAGCTATCTCTTAATCCGTCGGTGGTGCCGGTCTTACCCGCGAGCGGCATCGACCGCGGGAGCTTGGCGCCGAGGGAGGACGCGGTGCCTGAACGCACAACCTGTGTGAGGGCGTGGTTGATCAAATAAGCGGGCGCCGCCGGGAGCACCTGCTTCACCGTTAATCCATAGCGCTGCAGGGGCTGCCCGTCCTTGGTAAGAACGTCGCGGATGGCGCGCAAGGCGCTGTAGAACCCGCCGCTCGAGAGGGTCTGATACATCTGCGCTACTTCGAGAGGCGACATTTCGATCGCGCCGAGAAAGGTGGACGGATAAGGCGGTATCTCTCCGCTCACGCCTAGTTGAGCCAAGGTCCGCTGGAGCTTGTCGATCCCGAGATCGAGGCCCAAGCGCACCGTGGCAACGTTGTTGGATTCCGCCAAGGCCCGCATCAAAGGCATACGGCCACGATAGCGCTTGTCGTAGTTTTGCGGGGTCCAGGGCGTGCGGTTACGCTCGCGCAGCACAATGGGATTGTCGTACAAAGGCGTGATCAGGTTATAGCGGGAGGGTTGCGAAAGCGCGGCGAGATACACGGCGGGTTTCACCAAGGAACCCACGGGGCGCTTGGCGTCAAGTGCGCGGTTAAATCCCGCATAGCGCGGATCGCGGCCTCCGGCCAGCGCGAGCACCTCGCCGGTGTCGATGGCCGCGGCGACAACCGCTCCCTGCAGATGCCCGGCGTGCATTCGCCTTTGCCGCTCCAGCTCGCTAAGACTTACGCGCAAGGCCTGCTCGGCTCGCCGTTGGATTTGAGGATCGAGGGTGGTGAAGATCTGTAAGCCCTCGTTGCGCAGATCCTCATCGTCATAAATGATGCCGAGCTGGCGGCGCACCAGATCGACGAACGCGGGATGATTGGACGTGGCCGATCGATTTTTCTTACTCAGGGTAAGAGGCAATTTCATCAATGCGCCACCCACCGCGGGGGTAAGCGCACCGCGATTGATCATCAGCGCCAGGACCTGATTCCTCCGCTCAAGCGCGCGTTTCGGGTGGCGCCGCGGATCGTAATAGGAAGCGCCGCGAACCAAGCCAACGAGCAACGCCAGCTCATGCACTTCGAGCTCACGCAACGGACGGCCGAAATAGAAACGCGCGCCGAGGCCGAAGCCGTGGATCGCTCTAAAACCGTCTTGACCGAGGAAGATCTCATTGATATAAGCTTCGAGGATCTCAGCCTTGCTGTAATGCCATTCCAAGAGGACCGCCATCACCGCCTCGTTGATCTTGCGCCAGAGTGTACGCTCCGAGCTCAAAAACAGGTTTTTAACCAGTTGCTGGGTTAAGGTGCTACCCCCTTGCCGCACTTCACCCGCGCGCAGATTCTCGATGAAAGCGCGTCCAATGGCGAGCGGGTCGATTCCGAAGTGATGCAGGTAGCTTTTGTCCTCGGACGCGATCAAGCCCTGGACTAGCCTGGACGGCACATCGTCAATCTTGACGAGAATACGATCTTCATTATGGTGAGGGTAAATCCTCGCGATTTCCAAAGGCTCCAAGCGCATGAGCGCCACCTGCGTCCCGTTGCGTCTATCGATGATCGCCTGCACGCGTCCCTGATGCAGCCGGATCTCTACCACACGCGAGGATTCCTCGCCATCCCAAAACCGGTAGCCGTGTGAGAAAAGCCGCACGGCGTTTGACGTTTGTTGATATTGGCCCGGTCTCCGGATGAGGGGCGCCTCTTGATAGCCCAAGACCCCGAGCTCGCCGATGATTTCTGCTCTATGCAGTGGACGTCCCGGGTAAAGTTCGAATGGGCGCGCGTAGACGCGCGCCGGTAGCGACCAGCGGTACCCGTCGAACTGCACGCGGAGCCGGTGATCAATCCACGACACCCAGGCGCCAAGGATCACCAGGCAGACCAAACCGAGCCGGATCCACCAAGCGCGCAGCCGCCGATACAGAGATCGCCGCCCTCCTCCCTTGTGCTTGCGACGCGGCACGGAAGCAACTACCGATAAACTTGCGGTCCGCTTCGGGCATCGGAAAATAAAGAGGCGTAGTTGTTCACGACGCCTCTAAACGTGATTACAGTCGCGCTAACGCTCTAGCTACTTAATCGGAACCCGCGCGTTCGTAGCTGTTACACATTTACGCTTATTGAGCCTGCGGTGGCGTACCTCTCCCAAAATACGCCCCTCTTATGCGGCGCTTACGCCCTGCATATCGGCCCAGCGCGATCGGCACGTCTAAAGGCCGCGCCGGCTAAAGCTGAATGCCGGCGCGTAGAGTCACGCCGATGCGCGCGGGTATTACGCTACTTCTTCTTTGCGGGCGCTTTCTTTGCCGGCGCTTTTTTGCTGGCCATGGGCTTCTTAGCCGCGGGCGCCTTCGGCGGAGGGGCCTTCTTCTTCATCACTGGTTTTTTTGCAAGTGCCTTCTTTGTTGCTGCCATAGGTTCATCCCCATGTGATAGTTGACGAATAATCTTGATAACGAACTCAAGATTACGACGCTATATACATTACAATTTTGTACTATGCAACAGTTTTGTCATCATCGAATAAAAAGTATTTGAGGCCTGAGTGCGGTCGCTATGCATAGATCCAGTAAACGTTCAAACTTTTTCTTGCCGGGGTCGGTGTCATTGAAGACTCGGAATGATCCGATCGCGAATGTCTTCGACAGTTCCGATTCCATCTACGCGCAGAAATTGCGGTCCGGATCCCGATGCGCGCGCCGAGTAATAATGAACCAAAGGTTCTGTCTGGCGATGATAAACCTGCAATCGATTCCGTAGCGTCTCTTCTTTATCGTCGTCTCGTTGCACCAAAGCTTCGCCGCTCACGTCGTCCTTGCCTTCCGACATGGGCGGATTAAACACGAGGTGGTAGGTTCGTCCCGATGCCGGATGAACACGCCGTCCAGACATGCGCCGCACGATCTCGTCATCGTCGACGTGGATCTCGATCACAAAGTCAATCACCACGCCGGCCTGATTCAAGCCCTCGGCTTGCGGTATCGTCCGCGGGAATCCGTCAAGCAGGAAACCATGCTTGCAATCGGGCTCCGCGATGCGCTCCCGCACCAGGCCCAAAATGATTTCATCGGAGACTAAGCCGCCGGCCTCCATGACTTTTCTAGCCTCTTGTCCCAAGGGTGTACCTGCGGCCACCGCCGCGCGCAGCATGTCGCCGGTCGAAATCTTGGGGATATCAAAACGCCGGCATATAAACTCCGCCTGCGTACCTTTGCCGGCGCCCGGCGCGCCCAATAATATGATCCTCATCTGCTTGCTCCATAGGCCTATGTCATAGGACGAGAACGTTTGTGCCTGAAGAGATGTAACAAACCTCGGCGTTTTCTTGATGCCGTGATGGCGCCGCAATCGGCCCGCTCGACGATCATTTTGACACATGAAGTGGACGCTCGCATGGAGCTTCATAACCGGCGTATGGGGACATAAGCAACTTGGATAGCTCAGTCGCTTGTGGGAATATAGCGGCCAAGGCGGAACCCCCGGCTTCGCCCACACGCCTTTGAAGGATGCGCAAGCCTTCGCGAGGGCAACAACGAAAGCCTTACTAGAAAGTCCAGGATCTACCATGAGGAAAAGACATTTATTGACGTTGGCCTGTATCTGTGTCGTGTCATCGAACGCGTCCGCCGAAGAAACGGTAAAACTCGATACAGATCGAAAAAAGTTGAGTTACGCGATTGGGGTACAAGTGGCTCAGAGTCTCAGCCGTCAGGAGGTTGACCTCGACCCGGACGCCTTTTCGCTAGCGATCGAGGATATGATTGCGGGCCGCGAACCGCGGATCCCACGCGAGGAATTCCAGGCCCTACTGGAAAAACAACGGGCCACCATGCTCAAAGCACAACAAGAAAAGTCCAGTAAGAACCTGGAAGCGAGTAAGGCGTTTCTAACGGCGAACCGCAAAAAGGAAGGCGTCAAGGAGTTACCCAGCGGTTTGCAATACCGGGTCGTTAAGGACGGCGCCGGGGACCGGCCCAAATCCACCGATACGGTATCGGTAAACTACCGCGGTACGCTCATCGACGGGCGCGAATTCGATAGCTCCACGCGCACCGGCCAACCCGCGGTTTTCCAGGTGAACAGCGTGATCAAGGGATGGCAGGAGGCCTTGCCGTTGATGAAAACAGGCGCCAAATGGCAGTTGTTTATTCCGCCGGAATTAGGCTATGGAGAGCGCGGCGCCGGCGGTGCGATTGGGCCGAACGAGATTTTGATCTTCGACATCGATCTGCTCACCGTCAATCCTGCTAAAAAGTGAATCGTTTTATAAGGGCTTAACGGTCCGGCCTGCGGCCTCGACGTGGGAGCTTATCAGGCTCCTCCAACCGCGGCGAAGGTTCGGATAAGAGCGCTTACATGTTAAACGCCCCATCAGAGCGTGAACCAGCCGCGCGCCTGCTCAGGCTCGTTGAAGAGCTTGCCGCGGAGATCCACGCCCAGCCCTCCGGGCGGCGTGCCTTCACGCTCGACAGCGCACTCGATCGGGACGTCGGCCTCGATAGTTTGGCGCGCGTGGAGCTGTTCGCGCGTGTGGAACGCGAGTTCGGCGTTGCCTTTTCAGAGGGCCTGTTCAGCGAGGTCCGGACAATTCACGATCTGCTGTTGGCGTTGTCCGTTCAGCGCCCGGCCAGCGAGCCAACCGCGGATCCTCGAGCACCCGTCGAGCCGCCCTCCCCCGCGCACGCCACGCCGCACGGCGCCCGAACGCTTACCGAGGCGCTCGCATGGCATGCGGCCAATTATCCCGATCGCAAGCACATCACGCTCCTCGGGCAAACCGGTGATGAAGACATCCTCACCTACGGTGATCTCTATGCGGAAGCGAAGGCGATCGGCGGGAGCCTGCAACGGCGAGGATTGCAACCGCGAGAGGCCGTGGTCCTCATGCTCCCTACGGGCCGCGACTATTTTCGCTGCTTCATGGGCGTGCTGCTCGCCGGCGGGATCCCGGTGCCCGTCTACCCCCCGACCCGTCAGAGTCAGCTCGATGATCACGCGCGGCGCTATCGTGCGATTCTTCGCAACTGCCAAGCCGCCGCGCTGATCACGGTCCCCGAAGGACGCGCGCTCGCGCTGTTGTTTAAGGCGCAAACCGACACCCTGCGCTTCATCGCGACCGCCGCTGAGCTTTACCCGGCCGCGGACGGCATCGATATCCCCGCCATTCATGCCGACGACACGGCGTTTCTTCAGTACACCTCCGGCAGCACGGGGCATCCCAAAGGTGTGTTGCTTACCCATGGGAATCTGCTTGCGAATATACGGGCCGCGGGCGCGGCCCTGCGGGTTCAAACCGGCGACGTCTTCGTCAGTTGGTTACCGCTTTATCATGATATGGGGCTCATCGGTGCGTGGTTCGGCACCTTGTACCATGCGACGCCTCTCATCATCATGTCACCCTTGAGCTTTCTCGCGCGCCCCCAGCGCTGGCTTTGGGCCATTCATCGCTACCGGGGAACGCTCTCGGCGGCGCCGAACTTCGCCTATGATCTGTGTGCGCGCCGTATCGCCGATGCGGACCTCGACGGCATGGATCTGGGTTCTTGGCGTACGGCTTTGAATGGAGCGGAATCGGTCAACGCAGCCACCCTGCGGCGCTTCAACGCACGTTTCAGCCGTTACGGATTTCGCCCGGAAACCATGGCGCCGGTCTACGGTCTTGCCGAGGCCTCGCTCGCGCTCACGATGCCGCCGGTCGATCGCGGTCCGCTCATCGATCGAATTGATCGCAAAGCCTTCGCGGAGCGCGGGATCGCCATCCCGGCCGCGGAGACCGATCCGGCCGCGATCGAGTTTGTCGCCTGCGGCCAGCCGATCTCCGGGCACGAAGTCCGGATCGCCGATGAGGGTGGCCGCGAGCTGCCCGATCGCCATCAAGGTCATCTGCAGTTTCGCGGTCCCTCGGCGACCCGAGGTTATTATCGAAACGCCGATGCCACCCGCGATCTCATCAAGGGCGAGTGGCTCGATCCCGGCGATCTCGCTTACGTCGCTCAGGGCGACATCTACATCACGGGCCGCACCAAGGACCTGGTGATCCGCGCGGGACGAAATATCCATCCACATGAATTGGAAGATGCCATCGGGCATATCCACGGCGTGCGCAAGGATCGGATCGCGGTCTTCGGTAGCCCGGATCCGCAAACCGGAACCGAACGGTTGATCGTGGTAGCCGAATCACGCGAATCGCGCCCCGATAAACGCGAGCAGATCCTGGCCAGAATCAACGAAATCGCGACCGATCTCGCCGGCGGTCCGCCCGACACCGTGGTATTAGCGCCGCCCGGCACCGTACTCAGAACCTCAAGCGGCAAGATCCGGCGCAGCGCCAGCCGCGATCTTTATCCGCTCATCAGACGGCTGGGTAAGGCGCTGCGCGGGCATGCCTACGGAGTCTATGCGTGGACCGTGATCGGACTCATCACACCCGTGGTGTGGATGGCCGTCGTGTTGCTGCCGCGCCTCGAATGGCGCTGGGGAGCCGCAAGTACCGCCGCGCGCTTCCTCGCCCGCGCCGTCCTCATCCCCTGTACGCTCAAAGGCGTGGAAAACTTACCCCCCGTGGACCAGCCGACAGTCTTCATCGCCAATCACGCAAGCTATTTAGACTCGTATTTCTTAGTGGGTTATCTGCCGCGCATCCCGAGCTTCGTCGCCAAGGCCGAGTTAGCGCGACAGTTTACAGCGCGCCTGTTTCTATCGCGGCTCGCGACCGAGTTCGTGGAACGCTTTGATAAAGAAAAGGGCTTGGCCGACGCACGCAGGATCGCCGGCGCCTTGCGCGCCGGCGACTCGCTGCTTTTCTTCCCGGAGGGCACCTTCAGCCGCGTTCCGGGGTTGCTCCCATTCCACATGGGCGCCTTCATCGCGGCCGCCGAGACGGCGACACCGGTCGTCCCCATCGCCATTCAAGGTACGCGCAACATCTTGCGGGCAGGAAACTGGGTGCCTTCCCGCGGCAAGGTCACGATCACGATCGGACCCGCGATCGATACCGGCGCGCGAGCCGCGGCCAGCGGCCACGGCCTATGGAAGACCGCACTCGAACTGCGCGCCGCCGCGCGTGAATTTATCCAGGCTCATTGCCATGAACCCGATCTCAGAGGTTGTGAATAAATCTGCTTATTCACAACCCCTCAGGGGCCATCGCAGCGAAACCTCACCTGGGCGCTCAGGTAGGTGTACATAGGCCGTCACCTCCAAGCTTGAGGAACGGCCACGACAAGCCGCCCTAGGGATCGCGATGCAACAACAGTTGCGCGCGCCTGGTTCAGGCGACCGTTTTCTCATCGCCCGGCGGCTGCGGCGGACCCTCTTGGGTCGGGTTGTCACTTGCTCCAGTTTTCCGCTGCCGCTTCTCTTCTTTTTTCTGTTTCTTGGCTATATCTCTTTGACGCTTCGCGAATGCATAGTTGGGTTTGGGCATTTGTGATCTCTGAGAAACAATGGGGTCGTAGTGATTTGTTTCCGTGCATCGACATATGTGGGCGGGTGCCCGCGCTGCCGCTCGGCGATTAAAGCCATTCTTTCACATCATCAATAGTAATAATAGCCACCTAGCAGAACATGCGCTACCAGAGGACCCGGCCTCGCCGCGGGCGCCTGATATTTTTGATATAATACCTTGGCTGGCGTTGCCCGCCAGAATTGTTTTGACTGAAAAGGAGTATTCGCCATGAAATTTTTATTTGCCCTCGCCGCCGCTCTATTGAGCCTAGGACTCACACAGCCGACGCTATCGGGGCCGCTGGATACGGTACTGATCCTCCAATGCACTGTCGCCGGCACGGCGTTCGAACCCACGGCGGCTAGTGAGGGCCGCAACGTCCGCCGTGCGGTCTTCACAAACAGTTGTGCTCGCGAGCTGGAACGCTATTTACGAGACGGCTTTAATTTAAGGAGTATTCTAGGCGACCAAAGCGGGTCTGTCGTAACTTATACGTTCATCCGATCACCGTAACGGCACCCCTGAACCCGCGGTGACGGAGACATCTTCTACGGATCCCCGGAACTTGCCGGCTGCCGGTTACCAGAGCATAGTCATGTTACCGAGCCTCGGGATCATCCGGGTGACCGGTCCCGAGGCGAGGAGTTTCCTCACCGCGCAGTTCACAAATGACGTAGAGGCGCTATCCGAATCGCGTAGCCAATTAGGTGCCTGGTGCAATGCGCAAGGCCGTGTCTTGGTGGTGTTTAGATTGCTAAGGCACGAAGCCTCGTATGTGCTGGTGCTGCCCCAAGAGATGATCGGCTCGACACTCGAGCGTCTCAAAAAGTTTGTTCTGCGCGCCAGATTAACGCTCGAGGAGGCGAGCGAGGAGTTGCAGGTTCTCGCTGCTTTCGGCGCGGAGCCTCTGGCAGGCCTCGCGGCGCATCTACCACCCATCCCCGAGCACGAAGAGACGGTCGCCCACCGGGCCGGCGTCTCGGTCATCCGGGTCCCGGGCGCCCTGCCCCGTTGGCTCGTCATCGGCGCGAACGAGTCCCTCGCCGCCCTGGGCGCCAAAGAGCCGGGGGCGGACGTCTCGGACACCGAGTGGCGGCTACAGGACATCCTCGCCGGAATACCCATGGTGGGCGCGGCGACCACGGGAGCCTTTCTGCCTCAGATGCTGAACCTCGATGCATTGGGAGGAGTGAGCTTCACCAAGGGCTGTTATCCCGGGCAAGAGGTGATCGCGAGACTCCAGTACCGGGGCCAACTCAAGCGTAGGATGTACCTCGCACTGGTTGAGGACGCGGCGGCCCTCCGCGCCGGCGATCGTGTCTATTCCCACGCTCACCTTGGCTCGCAACCCGCGGGACAAATCGTCGCCGCCGCCCCTCGGGACAGCAAGTGTTTCGCGCTGCTTGCCGTGGTCGATAACGAAGCCGCTCACGCCGGGAGCATCCATCTGCAGCACCCCGACGGACCCCCGCTCGTTTTCCAGCCGCTGCCCTACCCAATCGATGAAACCGATGATCTCTCGTCCCGCGTGACGGCGGCGCCTCAAGGTCGATGACGAGTTTTGAGCCGGCGTGGTGGCTGCCGGGGCCGCATGCTCAGACCCTTTGGGGGGCCTTGTGCCGTGGAGCCGCCAAGCTGGCCTTGCGGCGCGAACGGCTGGAGATCCGCGATGGGGATTTTATCGATCTGGACTGGCATGATCAGGGCGCTGGACCCATCGTTGTGATCCTCCACGGACTCGAAGGCTCGGGCCAGTCCCGTTATGCCCGGGGGTTACTGGCCGCGCTGGGGGCGCGCGGATGGCGCGCTGTGGTCATGCATTTCCGCGGTTGTAGCGGGCTCAATAACCGCCTTGCGCGCAGCTACCATTCGGGGGACACGGAGGACTTCAGTTATCTCATCACCACGCTACGGCGTCGCTATCGCGGCGCCCGCCTCGCCGCCGTCGGCTTTTCCCTCGGGGGGAACGTGCTCTTAAAATTCCTCGGCGAGGCGCAAGATCGGGCGCCGCTCGTGGCGGCCGTCGCGGTCTCGGTGCCCTTCAAACTCGACAACGCGGCCGAGCGGCTCGAGCGCGGCTTTTCGCGCACCTACCAATGGTGGTTACTACGAAGCCTGCGGGCCAAGACCAGGAAAAAATTTACCCGCCTGCCGAGCCCCATCGATCTTAGCCGCCTCGATAAGCTACGGTCGTTCTGGAGCTTCGATCACGAAGTCACCGCGCCTCTCCACGGATTTACCGGCGTGGACGACTACTATGCGCGCAGCAGCAGCCGTCAATATCTCCCGGGGATCACGGTGCCCACGCTCATCGTCCATGCCCGCGACGATCCGTTCATGACCCCAGCCGCCATCCCCGACGCCAATGAATTATCATCGAGCACACGCTTGGAGCTCACCGCGCGCGGGGGGCATAACGGATTCGTCGCCGGCGCCTTCCCCGGCCGTCCTTACTATTGGCTGGATCGCCGTATTCCGGAATTTCTCGCGCCTTATCTCACAGGATCCTCATGCGGGCGTACGACGGCGACACCATGAGTGTCCGTTAAAAACGCATTAACCTGTATTCAGCATCTTATTCGCGTAGTCCTTGCCGGAAGTCGGAGGGGGCAAGGGCCTACCTTCCTGCTTGTAGAGATCAATGGTGTCATCGACGATCTCGCAAAGCTCGGCGAAGACTTGTCTTTCTTCATCACCGTGACATCCGCCGTAGAACAGCCCTGGACAGCTCCCTACGAAGCATTGGTCCTCCTCGGACCATTCGACGATCTTGACATAGAAAGCACTCTCTTTCATTGCTGTGCCTCCTCCAACGCCGCTTTCACGGCCTTTTCCTGATAATGACGCACATCGTCGCCAAGTCGGCCGGAAATAACAACCGGCTTGGCTACCTTCGGATGTACGAATTTTCTATGACTGCCTTTCCCAGATCGGTACGCAAACCCGGCCTGTTCAAGCGCTCTAACCAAATCACGGATCTTTAAAGGCACTCGTGTTCGTATTAGGCCTTACGCACAATGGGGTACGCCGTGCGCACACTACGATAGTCAGTCTCCATTGAGTCTAACCCTCTACCGGAGGGGCACAGGATGATATGCAGGTCTCCTAGAACGAAAAGTTGACCCCCACGGCAAAGCCCTCGGTGACATCTCCGGCATCCTGGACATCGGGCTGATCGAAATCGGTGCTGATCCTTTGGTAGCGATACCCGGCGTATACCGTGGCCGCCGACAGGGGCATATGCGGCATCAAGCGCTCCACCCCGTGGGTGTAGAAGTCCTGTTCCTTCCCTGCGTGTATGTTTAGCACGACAACCGACCGTGCGCAACAGGTCGCCGTACAACATCCGTGCGGGGGCTTGAGATCCATGCTTACCTGGCATAGCCTGGGAAGGCATACGTATGAGAAAGCATCTTACGACGCTAGCCACATTGACCAGCAAGGGCCAGGTAACCTTAAACGCCCTTTTCCTCAAGAGGCACAGCACTGTTGGGATCGTGAGCGGTCAAACATGCGGGTCCTCGGCCTAGCGTCTGGGGCTTTTCGGGCCCTTGCATCCTCGGCGCGCCAAGCAGGCCCTTCCCTGGGCCTGGCTTTCATCGGCCCGAGGCGCCAAGTTTCGGGGTGTTTTACATCCAATGACACTTGAGGATCGCACGAACCACCCCGTGCCACGCTGCGTTTTTCTGTTCAGCGGCCACATGATCGACGCCAAGGGCCGGCCCGCGCCGCGCTTTCCGCCCGAAAAGGAGCCGCTTGCCGCGACAGCGATTCGGCACACTCTCGATGATCTCAGCGCCGGGCCGGAGGACCTGGGGATCACCGAAGGCGCCTGTGGCGGCGACCTGCTCTTCGCCGAAACAATGCTTGCGCGCGAGGCGGCGCTCGACCTGTATCTGCCCTTCGGTGAGGCGGTATTCCTGCGCGCCTCAGTTTCGTTTGAGAAGGACCCAGCGGCCGCACCCGATCGTTGGCGCGAGCGCTTCCAAACAGTGCGTAGGCATCCCGCTGTGCGGTGCCGAGAGATGGAGAAGGTGCTCGGCCCGACGGAGGGTGATCCCTACGAGCGCTGTAATCTCTGGATGCTGGAAGACGCACTCGCCTTCGGCGCCGAGAGGCTATGCTTTATATGTCTGTGGGATGGAGGCGGGGGCGACGGGCCGGGCGGCACACGCTACCTGGTAGAGGAGGTCCGCCGTCGCGGCGGCCAGACCTGCTGGCTCGATACCAACAAACTGTGGGGAGCCGGCACGCAATAGTCGATGGTTTAGCAAGGGGAGGGAACACATGAACGCACTGCGACCCGTGTGCTTCACGGCATGCCGTTCGGCAAGAAGACGCACCGCGCGTCATGAATGATCCAGCACCAGCACCCGCGGCTCCATCATGTCGAGGATCGCGTATTTCGGTCCTTCGCGGCCAAGACCGGAGTCCTTCACGCCCCCGTACGGCATCTGATCGGCGCGGAAGGTCGGGACCTCGTTGACCGTGACCCCGCCCACCTCAAGGTGCTCGAAGGCGTAATGGATCTTTCTATAGTCTTGCGTGAACACCCCGGCCTGCAGCCCGAAGCTGGAGTGGTTGATGGCCGCCACGGCCTCCGCGAAGTCGGTGAACTTCTCCACCACCACGATCGGACCGAAGGCCTCGAGCGCACACACCTTCATCGTGGGCCGGGTGCCGATCAGGACGGTCGGCGCATAGACGGCACCGTCCCTCTGACCGCCCATCACCACGGTGGCGCCGGCCGCCCGGGCTTCGTCCACCCACGACTGGATGCGCTTGGCGTTGCCCTCGTCGATCATGGCCGAGACATCCGTTGCTTCCTCCTCGGGATCGCCGACGCGAAGCCGCTGCGCTTCGGATCGAAAACCTTCCAGGAACGCATCGAACACCGAGGCCTCGACCTGGATGCGCTGGGTATGGATGCAGCTCTGGCCGGCGTTGGTGAAGGCGCCGATCACCGATTTCTTGATGGCGCGTTCCACATCCCCGTCCCGATCGACGATGAGCCCGGCGTTGCCGCCCAGTTCCAGAACCACTTTCTTCTTGCCGGCGTTCTTCTTCATCTCCCAACCGACATCCGGCGAGCCGGTGAAGGACAAGAGATTGAAGCGCGCGTCGGTCACCAGCCGGTTGCCGGTTTCCCGGTCCATCGGCAACATCGAGACGCCGCCCTTGGGCAGTGCCGTCTCGTCGATGATCCGGGCCAGTAACAGCGCCGAGATGGGTGTCTTGGACGCCGGCTTCAGGACGATCGGGCATCCCGCGGCGATGGCC